>OMSA01000021.1 GCA_900313645.1 uncultured Methanobrevibacter sp. | reverse complement strand
CAATAAAACAACCTACAAAAGCCCCCATAGCTAATCTCTTGATTAAATCTACTTTCATTTTCTCACCTATAAATCCAAAGCCTGTTTAAAATCCGGCAAATATTTTCTTGAAATATTATCCTTTAAACCATTTTTAAGTTGTATAAACATCATTCCTTTTAGTGAAGGAGCTACACGCTCTATTTTTTTCAAATTGACAATAGATGTTTTTGAAATACGAACAAAATCACTGTTTAAAGTCTCTTCAACCTGATACAATGGTTTTTTAATCAGATATTCACTACTTTTAGTGTATACTTTAATCTGTTTATTCTCAACTCTAAACATGTACACATCACTGAATTCCAAAAGCACAATATCTGATCCTTTTTTAACTGCAATCAGCTCATTTGATTCATCACTTTCGAGAATGGATATTGCTTTTGAAACATTATCTGTTAGTTCATTAGTATGAATATCAGCATGTGGCTCTGCAATATCCTTTGAGACAAAAAGATTGACCTTCATAGTTTATTTCCTTAATTTTTCCATTTCTTCCTGAATTTTACGTTCCCTATATTCTTCACTATCAAATCTATCAAAAAGCACATATGTTTTTAGGAAATCTATAACAACTCCAATTCCCCAGAAAAGAGCTACCCATAAAAACCACAAGTACTCTGGGGAAAACACTAAATTAATGAGGGCCAGAATTACATTGACTGTAACATAACTAAACAAATGCCTTTTGAATTTGATTTTTCGCTCCACTCTCTCTTCAGCTATTGCTCTTAAACTATCGCTCATATTATCACCAATTTTTACTTTTTTTTCAATCATATTTTCTCTTAATTTCATCAATGATTAATATCACCAAATGACTAATCGTTAATATAACTTGGTAAAAGACTATATAAATGAGTATCCGGCGATGTTTCTAAGATGCTATAAAAGCTTACTAAAATGCAAAAAAATAATGATGAAATTAGTAACTATAAGATAGCTACTAAAAAGTATAGAATTGAAGTTAATGCAGGAACTGATAAATTATCGATTCCACCATAACTGACTGCTTCACAGACTGTTGCAACAGCAGAAATTGCTATAATATACACAATATTGAAAGCAGGCATTGTACAACCTATTGATGCAAATACCATCCATACAAATACACTCATTACGGTTGTTACAACAAACATTGTAAGTGAACCTTCAAGTGATTTTGTACCACCAAATACTGTGTATTTGACTTTACCGAATTTTTGACCAATTAATGCTGCAAATCCGTCACCATATACCATAGGCACAATAGCTAGTGCTACTATCCAAATGTAGAACTTAGGATCGTTCGCAGGAGCGATTATAGTGAATATTGCAATTAATACGGTCCAAATTAATGCATAGAAAAATAATCCTAATGCATGACCTGATTCAGTTACACTATTTTCTATCTTAACTGGGGAATATTCAGTTAAGAAGAATAATGCGATTGTTATCGGTAGTGTTAAAAACCAGACCATTACCCACGGATCTGAGAAAAATGGCATGGCAAATATCATGTTACCTACCATAATGTGTAAAAACTTACGTGAAACTTCAGGCCTTGTCTTTAAAACCATTTCTGCAATAACAAAAATGACTGCTACATAAATATATACTACAATTAATGCAAGAATATCAGAGAATATCATTACTTATCATACTCCCCGTATTCACAACCGGCATTTTCCATTTTTACATGGTCAATTAAGGTTCCATCTTTTTTGTATAATTTTATTTCACCCCAACCGTTTCCACCATTCCATAGGCGGTTGTGTCTTTTTTGACCATCAGGAGCTTCATAATTGATAAACATCATTTCATCACGTTTACAGTAGAGCACCATTTCCATTCTGGAATTTCTATTACTTGCATTTACATGCCAGGTATGAATTTCTTCGCCTTCCTCAAAGTCAAAGTCAATTTTTACCATGTTCCAGAATCTTGCAAAGTTGTATTCATACATTTTTCCTTCGTAATAAAATCCAATTAGTAGCTTACGAGGAATTGAGATACCAAATGCCTTTGGCCTTCCTCCACCAGCTTCAAATGCAGAATTATTTAACTTTTTACCGGATATAAGGCTTGTCAAGTTACATGAAGAAATCCAAAGCCATGGTGAAGTAAAGTCTCCTCCCCAATTTTTATCAGCATATCCATATGATTTTTCCGGAATAACCTCATATTCTTCTCCATCTAACCATATAGTTCCACTGTATTCTGTCTTGATTCCTTCTGCATGCCAGAACATTTCAAATGAATTTAATTTTCTAAATAAAGAGTTTGCACCATAACCAACATTGAATGTGATTTTTTTGTCAATGTCCAAATCCCACATCATGTCTCCTGCATCACTCATGTATTCTGGGTGATTTTTAGCATCCTCTTCGGATACTCTTGAATATCCACTCATATGAGTTTCTGTCAGACTGCAATCCCCTACACGAATATTCAATTCATCATCAGGGCATTCAAAGTATTTCATTGAGTAAAAATTATGAATTTGTTTTGGATTTTTACCCCATGTTCCTGCTTTAACCATACAATAGGATGGTTTTTTACCAGCAGCTTTATTTTCAGGTAATTGTCCAAGTGTAGGTTCTTCTTCAGCTAATGCTGGATTACAAACAAAATATTCTATAAAAAAAGGTTTAGGTTCGCCAGTTTTTTTATTATATGCAGTTAAGGAATGCCACCACCAGTCATAACCTTTCTTGGCAAGTGGTCCTTTGAGCATAAAATAATCTCTTTTCAAATCACTTTTATTCATATTAATCCTCCGCCATCGGTAAGATAATCTATTATTTATTTAATATCTATTAAATAATTTATCATATAATCTGAAGAGATTTGGAAAAACGAGCCTAAAAATTGATTAAGATTAAACCAACCATACAAACAAATATCCCTAAAATCTGGCGGATAGAAACATTTTCTTTATATAGGAAAAATCCGACTATTACCAACACACATGCAAGCCCGATATTTGCAACAACACTGGCAGTGCTTATAGACCAGCCTGCACGATAAACAAACACATATCCTACTTCCAGACCAACTATAACCAATGCTAAAATAATTGATGTCCAATTAATCTTTGATAATTCAAAAACAACATTTGACGGTTTTACCATGAAAACAAATATGATTGCAGTAATTATTGCTGCTACAATGTATGTTACCATTAACGCACCAAATGGATTGACATCGGGAGGCATTGATTTCATACAGATATTATAAACAGTGTTTGATAAAATTACAACCAGAATAGGCCAGATTAAATTCCACATAAAAATCAAAAAAGAAAAAGGAGTGAAGTTAAACTTCACTATTTTGTTCCGTATACTCTGTCACCGGCATCTCCAAGACCCGGTAGGATATATGCATTTTCGTTAAGTTCCCTGTCAACAGTTGCACAGAAAATTTCAACATCTGGATGGTCATCTTCAATGCACTTTATACCGGCAGGGGCTGCTACGATACATAACAGTTTAACTTTGGTTACTCCATCCTGTTTGAGTCTTGAGATGGTTGCTGATGCGCTTCCACCTGTAGCAAGCATAGGATCAACTACCAAAACTTCCCTATTTGCGATTCCATCAGGCATTTTGTAGTAGTATTCAACAGGCTCGAATGTTTCTTCGTTTCTGTAAAGACCAATATGACCTATCTTTGCATTTGGAATAACATTCAAAACACCGTCAACCATACCCATTCCTGCTCTTAGGATTGGTACTATTGCATAGTTATCTTCATTCAACATTCCAGTATCCATCTTTTCCAATGGAGTTTCAATTGTTGTTTCTTCAAGCTTTGCATCTCTCATAGCTTCATAAACAAGGATTGTTGAAATCTCTGTTACTAATTCTCTGAATTCCTTTGTTCCTGTGTGTATATCTCTTAATATTGCAAGCTTATGAGTTATCAATGGATGATTTAAAACAAATTCATTCATGTTTTTCCTCCGGAACTAAAAGATTCAATATCACACCAACTATTGCTGCAAGTGACATTCCGGATACTGAAATTGACAGGTCTCCATATGCAAATGACAATGCAGCACCACCTAAACCTAAAACAAGCATAGTTGCAGCTACAACTACATTTTTGGTATTAGTGAAGTCCACTTGGTTGCTGATTAAGATTTTAAGCCCATTAACACAGATGAATCCATATAACAATATTGAAATACCACCTAAAACAGGTTGCGGAATTGCAGTTAAAAGTGCAGTCAAGTGTCCTGAGAATGCGAATATTATTGCTATGACTGCCGCAAGCCCAATTACATAGGTAGATGCAACTCTAGTCATACCTACAACAGAGGTGTTTTCTCCGTAAGTGGTGTTAGCAGGACCTCCCAGAAATGCTGCTAAAAGAGTAGCAAGACCGTCACCAAGCAGGGTTCTTTGAAGACCAGGATCTTCTATCAAATCACGGCCGATAATTTCACTCAATACCTTGTGGTCCCCAACGTGTTCCACCATTGTTACCAACGCAATCGGAACAATTGTCAGGACTGCTGCAAAGTTCAAGTTATAATGCACGAACGGCATGTAGAAATGAGGCATTTCAATTAAATGAGCAGACCATACAGGTGCAAAGTCAACCATACCAAGTAATGCTGCTGCAACGTAACCTGCAACAATACCTATTAAGAATGGAATTACTTGTCTGATTCCTTTTCCACGAACTGCTACCAGCGCAGTAACCAAAAATGCTATGAACGCAACAAGAAGATTACTCCATGGAACGGCAGTTAAATCCAAACCAATTTCTTGAATAGCTGTTGGAGCAAGGGATAATCCAATAACCATAATCATTGGACCAACAACTACAGGAGGCAGCAACTTGTTAATCCAATCGGTACCAGTCATACGGATAATTAAGGAAATTATTACATAAACAATACCAACAATCATTAAAGCGGTGAATACGCTTCCAGTACCCCCAATTGCATAACCTGCAATCATAGGAGCAATGAATGCAAACGAACTTCCCAGATATACCGGACTTCTATTACGGGTACAAACTAAATAAATCAATGTACCTAAACCAGATGAAACTAATGCTACAGGGATTGATAAAATATCCGCACCTGCTGTGGTATTTACTACTATAGGAACTAAAATTGTAGCTCCAAACATCGCACATACGTGCTGAATAGCTAGTAAAAGCCACCTAAAAAAAGGAGGTTTGTCACCAGTGCCAAGTAGCATATTACTATTTTCTTCCACCATACATATCACAAAATTTTCCTATATTTTATCATAAATTGATTAATTATTTTAAAAATTCTATTGAATATTTTAATAATTAATTTAAAAATATCTAAAATGTATTAAATATTATTCTAAATATTTTATAACAATTTCTGATTGATAATATATTTCTGAATAAAAGTATAAAATATTTTCTTATTGGCGAAAGTGAAATATTAAAAAAATAAAAAAAGTTGGGAAAAAATCCCAATAAAATATTTAAGCTTCTGCAGGTTTTCCTTTTTCAGCCCATTTTACAGTCATAGTTGTAAATGGTTGAGCAATTACAGTCCAAATCAAACTTAAAACCCAATGTGAGAAGATCATTATTAAGATTTCGATAGGTGAGTACACACCGACGAATGCTAAACCGATGAACACGAAGTTATCGATTAATTGACTTAATCCAATAACACCAAAGTTTAAAACTGAGGAATAGTCTCTTCCTCTGTTAACAATAGTGGTCATTCTTGCATTTGCAAAGTTACCGATTAAGTAACTAATATAAGATGCAACAAGAATTCTTGGGGTTTGAGTAAATACAAATGCTAAGCTTGAATCTCCAGTAAAGAATGATGGAGAAGGCAAGAATAATATTAATGTTGTCATAAACACAAACAATACGTCAACAGCAATACCCAATATAATTGTTCTACGTGCTGTTCTCTCACCGTAAACATCTGCAATTACGTTAGTCAAAATATATACTAAAGGATAGATTAAAACTCCAGCAGGAGTTTCCATTCCTAAAAATCCTATGTTAATAATTTTAACTGTTATTAAGTTTGCGATGGTGAATGCCATACAGAAAAATGCAGTAATTATTACTCTTTTTTCAGTAAAGTCAAAATTCAAATCCATACAAACTAATATTAACTTTAGAAGTATTTAAAGTTATCTAGAAAAAGCACCAAAAGCCATTAAATTAAAGTTTACTTTATATAAATAAACTACAAATGATATTAAAGAAAAACATTTCAAAAATGAAAAAAATAACTAGTTAACAATTATTTTACACAAAATATCTAGTTTACATAATGAATTTTATTAAATAAATCCATAACAATTCCTAAAACAAGAATATCAAACAGAAAAAAGAGTTTCTAAAAAGGAATATTTATGAAAAAGTATTAAGTTTACTTGAAAAAATAGAATAAGACCTAAAAATCAGATGATTTTTAGGACAATAAATTAATTAAAACTCGGCTGACTTTTGAATGTTTTCCCAGTTTTCAACAAACCAGTCGTGAGTTTTTACTAAACCGTCATCAAAGGACACTTTCGGTGAATATCCTAAGATATCTTTAGCTTTTTCAATTGAAGACAGCAATTTGGTTTTTGCATCCCAATCACGGCGAGGAACAAAGTTTATACCGGCTTCATTACCAGTCAGTTCATTGACTTTATTTGCCATGTCGATTACTCTGTGATCTTTTCCTGAGCCCAAGTTAATTGCTTCACCAATAGCTTCCTCTTCAATTCCCATAGCTATTAAACCGTTACATATGTCATCAACAAAAGTCCAATCTCTTGTTTCGGAGCCGTCACCGGTAATTGGTAGAGCCTGACCATTTTTTGACCAGTACATGAAGTTTGGAATAACATTTCTGTATTTTCCAGGCACTTCTCCAGGACCAAATACATTGAAGAATCTTGCGTTTACGATATCCATGTCATATAAATTGTGGAAGTAGTTAGTGTAAAGTTCACCTAAGAGTTTTGTTACTTGATATGGGGTATGTAGTGAGATTGAGATATCGTGTTCCTGGAATGGCATTTTTGAGTCAAGACCGTAAACTCCGCATCCGGATGAGGAGTATACAAATCTGTTAACGCCTGAAAGCTGTGCGTATTGAAGTACTTTTAAAATACCGATACCGTTAACCATTAAATCCTTTTCAGGGTTATCAACACTGTTCTGATTTGCAAAATGTGCTGCCAAATGGTATACATAATCAGGCTTTTGTTTAAATACCCTTTTTAATACGGCATCATCGAGAATATCTCCTTGAATAAACTCAATATTGTCTCTTGGAGATATATTCCATTCATAAGCTGAAGAAAGATTATCTAAAATAATTACTTTTTCAGCACCTAAGTCTGCAAACTTGCGTGTTAAATTACTTCCAACGCAGCCTGCTCCACCTGTAACAAGGATTGTTTTGTCTTGATATTCGTTATATTCGCTCATAATTATCACTTAATTTATTTTTTTGCTCTTCCTACTCTGCGAGCTACAACCATTTCTCCAACTGAAATTAAACCTGCAAAGAATTTTTCAAGTCCTCCAGTTGCCCAAATAGCTTCTCCAAATGTGGAATTCATGATATTAGCTTCATATTCTTCAGCAGAAATCTTTTTACCAGTAGTCTTTTTGGATACTAAAGCGGAAGCTGACATTAATTCATCCCAGGTTACGCCATTTAGCTGATTTTGCATTTCTTTATATAAACTTTCAACTTTGATATCGTACAAATCAGACAACAGTTCAACAATATCACAAGCACGAACCATACCTATTACCTGATTGTCATCATTTACTACAGGCACGGTTACGAATTTATTATTTGCAGTCAAAATAACTGCCTTTCTTGCCGGATCATTTTCATGTACTGTTGAAACTTCTTCAGCACTGCTCATTATTTCTGATATTTTTTCATTGCCTTCCCTTAGACCTCTTGTAATATCAAAGGAAGTTATCCATCCAACTAACTGTTTTTTATCATTTACAACTGGACAAGTGAAACGTCTGACTTCTTCCATTGCTTTTGAAGCATCAATGACACTATCGTCACAGTTCAGATATACAAAACTTTTATCCATTAACTCTTTTGCTTTCATAAACAGACCCCATTTTATTCAATTTTAACTCTATTTAGCGCTCCAACAGGACAATGATTTGTACATTCGATACATCGAATACATTTATCATTATCAAGAACAACTTCACCATCCACTAACTCTATGGCACCTGTTGGGCAATTTTCTTCACATAAATAACAGTTTACGCATGATTCATGATTTACTTCAATATTTCTTGAATGAATGATTGGACCAATATATCTATCCAAATCGATTGCAAAGTCATTTAGCGATATTTCACGGCAAGCCCCACATCCAATGCAGAGTTTTTCATTGACATACGGATATAATTCATCATCTATCATATCAATACCGACATCCATATCCAACTTTTCAAAGAATTCCTTGAATTCCAAAGTGAATGCATTGGTTGGGCATAGTCTTGCACAATCATCCCAATTTGTATCAATCGAATAATCAATTGAAATACTATTCATACGAACTACTCTATGAGAACAGCTGACATTGGCTAAATTGTATTCAATTGCTTCACGTTCAGATTCGCTATCATAAACGACTGAATTATCAATTAATTTGATAGCTGAAACTGGACATGTCTGAATACATATTTCACATTTAACGCATTTATCAGTTATTTTAGCCATTCTAAAAATATTAGCTGGTTCGATTGCATTAACTGGACATTCGCCAACACAGGTATTACATCTTACACATCTCGGTGAAACAGCAAATATCTCTTCATTTGTACTAAAGTCATCTAGTTCAAATTGGAAATCTTCACCATCATCATCCAATTCAACAGATTTTAACAGAACTTCCTGTTCCAGATTCTTTATCTGTTTTATAAAAGATACATTCATTTTAATACCAACTAAATAATTTATTAATATAATTCTAATTTATTTTAAGAAATCCTCCAGATCTTTCAGAGATGGGAATTTCTCCATTCCAAATCCTTCAATAGATTTGCTGGCTACCCAGTTTCCTATTTTACATGATTTTTCCAAATCATATCCTTTCAAATAGGAATATAAAAATCCGCTGTTAAAACTGTCTCCAGCTCCTGTAGTGTCTACAACATCACATTCAAATGCTTCAGCAAAGCATTCCTCAGTATTTGTCATTGCAAACACTCCTTTGGAACCCTGTTTTATAACAACAGTTTCAATTCCCAAATCAAGGAAACCTATAGCCAACTGCTTTATAGAAGCTTCATTATTATTACATAATAACCGTAATTCAGATTCATTTATCAACAATATGTTTGTCCTGTCCAGAATTGGTTTTAACTCGTCAAATCCTTTTTGAACATATAACATTCCCGGATCAAAACTTAATAAAGTTGAATCACTGAGTTTTTCCAACAATTCTATTTGTGTAGTAAATGAATCGCCAACAAATGAGGTATAATGCATTATTTTACATCTCATTATGTTTAGGGGATTAATTTCACCAATTTTTATCTCATCATTAACGCCAGGGTCAATATAAAGGCATCGCTCACCTGATTCATCAACAAATCCAAGGCATTTTCCTGTTGAGCCTGTTTCTGAGTATATCAGATTATTAGTGTATACTCCATTAATGGCCAAATTATACTCTATCAAATCGCCATCATCATCTTCTGCAATTTTACCTATGATTGATGTGGAAACGCCTAATCTTGATAATCCTACAATTGTATTTGCTGCTGACCCTCCGGGAGTATCAGTTTCACCTTTGATAAAACTTTCTTCATCCTTTGAAGCGATATTTTCTACAGAATACAGTTTATCAACATTCAATGCGCCAAAACCTATTATTTCTGCATTTAAATCATTATCAAAAATTTCCATATTAAAACCTTACTTTAAAATATCTAACAAATTAATGTTCTTATCTCCAAGTTTACCATCAAAATTACCTGCAGATATTCCAATTACTCCATCAAATTCCAAAGCAGCATCAATACCTGCTTTAACAGCCTTATTCATTGATTCCTCATCGATTGCGTTAATCACAACTTCAGGAATATAATTCACTCCTTCAGGAACTTTGGAAATGTCTCCCAAGGTTTCCTTTAAAGAAGGACAGTAAAAATGATTTGTGGTCGGTCCAATTTCCGGGAAATTTGTTTCCGGTTTTGAAGCCGCAGAACAAATATCAAATGGTGCAGTAGCACCTTCAACATCCATTATTGCAGAAATTATTGCTTCTCCTGCATCAATTACAGCTTCTTGAGTTTCACATAAGTACCAGAAGTTTCCACCCATTGTACCGTCATTTATTGCGAATTTTTCTTCAATCTGGAAATCGGGAACTGCTATCGGAACATTTATCATTTTTCTTCCGTGTTCCTCTACAATCCATTCATATCCATCTCCACAGTGCCCTACGATATCCATCATTTCAATATATTCATCGCTTTTTTTGTCTGACCAGTCAAAAATACGTGTGAACGGTTTTACCAGAACGTCCTGTCTGAGCCTGTATGACAGTTCAAATGCGAATTTTTCAACATCATCGCCACCTAACCAGTACTGCACAACAGCTCCGAATCTTCCATCAGGGGTTTGAGATTCATCTAAAAATCCTTCAACACCACCTTCTACTCTTCCGATTACTGCACTTGGTGTTGAAGTGGAGTCATATGCTGCTCTTTTTACAATACTCTCATTTGGCCCTGTAATTAGAGCTCTAACATATTTTCCCTGAAACGCTTCAAAGAATGTATCTTCAACTTTATCATAATTCATTTTATACACCTAACCTAATCCACCAATATCCTGACCGCGAATATCATTTCTCATTTTTTTACTTTCTTTTAGAATATTTTCATAGTTTTCATCTGTGATTATTTGAATTAACGGATAATTATTAGTAAATATTGAGAAAAACCTCTTTTTTATCTCATCATCAATATCGCAATCATCGAATAACTTTTCCATATTTTCTGTACTGTTATAATCATCAATAAATTCCAAAACCTTATTTTTATCATATCTTGCATAGATATCAGCTATAACTGCAGTGGCTATTGCACTTGGAGATACAATTGCGATTTCCGCTACCTTTAAGGGATATTCATTACCATTGAATGAAATGCTGATTCCATTATTTTTACGGGCAAAATCCAACGGCTCCACATCGGTTATGCTGTCACCGATATAGAGAATCTCATTAGTGTTGATTGCATCCCTTTCGATTATTTCATCAATAGCCAGTTTCTTTCCCTGACCTCCAACAACTTCTATTTCACGGATTTTGTCATATATTCCCATTTCAGAAATTTCTGAGAAAAATATCTCATCAAACAGATCATAGTCATCAGGGTTTTCAAGAATGGAATTTTTATATTCATTAATTTTTTCTATTTCATCGTCAGTTAGTTCCAGTTCATCTACATTAACATTTGTGTAAAATGTATTTTCAAATGGCACTTCCATATAATTAGAAACTGCTTCAATATACTGGCCATAACTGGTGCTTACTATGTAAGTATTCATAGTTCCCTTCAAGTATTCCAATAGGAATTTTGAATCATTAACTGAATAAATATTGTTCCTTGAAAAATCAATCAAATCTTCATTTTTAAGATTTTCCACGACAAAGAAAGGCAATATTAACTTCAAAGTATTTCCTGCTTTATAGTCTGGTTTTTTTACAACATCAACCAGATAATCATCATATAAACTGAGAATCTTAAATAAGTCCCCACCGTTTTCGATGAAATTATCTGCAAGTTCAAATGCATTGTCATTTAAAGTTAGCGGTCCCTCGCAGTCGGTTATAAATGATTTTTCAAACATGATTCACCTGAAATTCACTATTCTTATTGCATCCAAAGGACAAATTTCCTCACAGTTTCTACAATAAATACATTTTTCACCGTCAAATTCTATCTTATCATCATCGGTTAATGCCAATGCATCAACAGGACAATTTTTAACGCAAATTGCACATGCTTGGCATTTATCTGAGGAAAGTGAAAAGTCCCCGATTCTTTGTTTGTATAAATAAGACCTTGCATAGTACAAATCACTGTCCTTGCTGTAGAAATAATCATCATATGCACCAATTGCATCAAACTGACATATTTCAACACATTTACCACAATATATACAGTCATCTGTGATTTCAATCGGATTTGGACCATTTACTACAATTGCGCCAACCGGACAGACATTATAACATTCACCACAGGCAATGCACTTATTGTCATAAACTTCAATATTTCTGTCCATCAGATAAGATCCGACCAGTTTTGTAAACTTATCAATTTCGATGCTGGAAGATAAACTGATTTTTAACTCCCTTTCCATCATGTCATTAACTTTGCATTCGATGAAGTTTTCAAAGGTTTGGTCATTGAATTCCAAAGCTATTTCTTTTCCAACTTTTTCCAATACTTTATTTAAACTGATTAAATCAAGGGATAAACGTTTAATGTCATAATCAATGATGCTGGATACGATATCAAATGATTTGATTTCACTATACATCTTATAAGCTTTTTTACGTGAAGAGTACTTTATTGCTGTTGAAGGACATGAATGCATACATTCCTCACATCTTGCACAGTATCCTGGGTTAATGTAAGGCAG
>OMSA01000137.1 GCA_900313645.1 uncultured Methanobrevibacter sp. | reverse complement strand
CCACCAATGATTGCAATTTTTGATTCAATTGCTCCGGCAACAAGCCCTTCAGCAATTTCTGCTGCTCTTTCAGGGTCTGGTTTTTCGACAGCAAGATAGTCAACCAATGCAATTGGTTCTGCTCCAACACACAGGATATCGTTTACAACCATTGCAATACAGTCAATACCTACTGTATCATATTTGTTCATCATTTCAGCAATTAAAATTTTACTTCCAACACCATCAGTACTCATTGCAATAGCTTTGTCGCCTAATTTTACTAATGCCGCATAATGACCACTGTCGGTGATTATATCTCTACATTCTAATGTTGACTTAAGCTTGTCAGCTAGTGCAGAAACAGTAACTGCTTCCAAATCAATATCAACACCGGATTCTGAATAAGTAACCATGATTACACCTTTTTAAAAATAAAAATTAAATGTTATAATAAGTTTATAACATTTTCATATTACTAAATTTGTATTAATTAATATATTAATGTATTCTAACACAATCCAAATTAATTGGAGTTTTAGTCTCAATTTTATAACTTCTGTGGATTGATGATGCAAGGTCCACTGCTTTGTATGGATCTCCGTGACATGTAATGACCTTTTCAGGTCTTGGATTAAGTCTTTTGACATATTCCATTAATTGTCTTCTGTTGGAGTGACCACTAAATCCGTTAATGGTCTTAACTTGCATTTTAACGCAGAACTGTCTGGTTCTTCCGTCATCATCTTCAAGAGGTATTTCTTTCCATCCTTTTTGGACTCTTCTACCCATGGATCCTTCGGATTGGTATCCTACAAATATGATTGTGTTTTTCTCATCTTCACATAACCATTTGAAGTATTCAACGGAGTTTCCTCCAGTCAGCATACCTGAAGTTGATAAAATGATTGCAGGTTGTCTGGATTCAACAATCTCTTTTCTTTGGTCACGATTTTGAACTTTTTCAAACATTTCTGAAACGAACGGATTTCTTCCCCTGTGGAAAATTTGGTCTCTTAAGTCTTTGCTTAAGTATTCAGGTCTTGCAGTGTGTATTGCAGTAGCTTCCCAAATCATTCCGTCTATGTAAATAGGTACTTCCTCAATCATTCCATGTCTCATGTATTCTTCAAGTACAACCATAAGTTCTTGTGCCCTTCCCACAGCAAATACAGGAACCAATACTTTTCCTCCACGTTTGAGGGTTTTGTAGATGGTTTTCATCATTTCTTTTTCAGCATTGTTCCTGGAAGGTTGCACGTCCTCTTTTCCACCGTAAGTACTTTCCATAATTACGGTTTCAGCACGTGGGAAACGTATGGTTGCAGGTTCAAGTAATCTTGATGGTTCATATTTAAAGTCCCCGGTGTACACTAAATTGTGAGCTCCGTCTCCAATGTGCATATGGGAAATTGCTGAACCTAAGATGTGTCCTGCATTGTGCAAGGTCAATCTGATGTCCGGTGAAATATCGGTTACTTCACCATAATCCAAAGTTATTGTATTTTTGATTGCCTGTTTGACATGTTTGGATGTGAAAGGTAAAGGATTTCCTTCCCTGTGTGCAATATCCAAATGGTCAAATTGCAGGAGAGTTGTCAAATCTCTGGTTGGGGTTGTACAGTAAACAGGCCCATCATATCCGTAATGGAACAGGTATGGCACAAACCCGCAGTGATCTAAGTGAGCGTGAGATATAATAACTGCATCCAATTCTTCAATTGAAAATTCAGGAGCATTCAAATAAGGGAATGCATTTTTATTGTCTGATGCAGCAACATTAACACCACAGTCCAGTAAAACACGGCTGTTAGGTGTTTGCAATAACATTGATGAACGTCCAACTTCTTTAAATCCTCCCATTGAAGTTACTCTAGCCCAATCATTTGGGTATTTGCTTCCCTGGTGGATTTGACGTCCGAGACGTTGTAATAATTTTTTTCTGTCTTTACTACTATTTTTTTGAATAGTCCTTATTTTTCCAATAATGTCTGAGCTGATTGGAGGGGTTCTTAAGATTTTAGGTGCCCATCCGGTATTTTTTACAATATTTCTTGAAGTTACTCCATATTTTCCAATAACAAGCCCTGGCTTTTTGGCAGTAATGACAACTTCACAAGTTACAGTATCAAAGTAAATATCGGTAATTTCAGCTCCTTCTGGAACTATCTCATGAATTTTATTGATAGTTGGTTCTGGTTCAAGTAAAGCACTTTTGTCAGATCTAATAATAATTCTTTTTCTAAGTTCTTTTGCAAGTGATCTTATAAGATCGCCATTTTCCGTAATAATTTCCGGATTTTTTGTGTAGACTACCACTTCAGGACCTTCAAATTCTACTTTTGAAACCTGAATTTCATCTGGCAGTTTTTCCAAAATCTCCTTTTTAATATCCTCTAAAATATCTGAAGTCATATAATCCCTTCAAAAAAAGTTTGTGTAGTAAATATAGTTTATGAAAGCATTCATGCTATAATCAGTTAATCTTCATAAACTATCTACACTATGTTATATAAAAAAATAGTTAGTTATGAAAAATTAGCTTACTTATATTTTTCCAAGAATCTCATTAATTTTTTCATTATCTAACATTTCAAAGCCGTTTTTATCTACTTTAGCGACTAAGTATCCGTTACCTGAATAAGTGTCACGTTCAGCAGCAGCTCTAATAGCTCTTATAGCTATTTCAATTCCTTCGTCAGTTGTTAAGTCATCTCTAAATCTGTCTTCAAGAACACCGTATGCTACGATGGAACCTGATCCAGTTGAGATATAAGTATCTTTAATCATACCACCTGCTGGGTCAAGTGAGTAGAGAGATGGTTTGTCTCCGTCCATTCCTCCAAGTAATGTCTGAACATACATTGGTCCGGAACGTAAGATGTTTGCAGTTAATGATGCAGCCGCTTTGACGCTAATTTCATCATTATTTCTCATCTGATATAATGAAACTTCTGCTTCAATGACTTTCATTAAGCTCTGTGCATCTCCAACAGAACCAGCTATGGTTGTTACAATATGATCATCAATTTTAAATATTTTTTCCGCTACTTTGTGAGCTACAAGGTTTCCCATACTAGCTCTTCTTTCGCTTGCAAATACAACTCCGTCTTTACAAGTAATTCCAACGGTTGTTGTACCTTCT
>OMSA01000019.1 GCA_900313645.1 uncultured Methanobrevibacter sp. | reverse complement strand
GCTCAGATGCTTTAAGTTATCTTCCATCCGTCTGAATGTGATGTCATTGGCATACAAATCAAGTCTTACTTTCTTTTTTATGGCCCATTTTGGGACTCTTTTATCAAAAGCGACTTTGATAAACCTCGCTCCTTTTTCGGTAACGGTTCCTGTCAAATCACTTTTAAGAGGGTTGTCAGTGCTGACTAAAACCATATCCCCCACTGAAATTTCAGTGTCTATCACTTCAGATCTGCCGAACTGAACAATTTGAAGGCCCAACTCCTTTCCTAAACTTTTTCCTTTAACTTTATTAATGGCTCTTCCAAGCTCTTCCCGTTTTTTGCCTGACATTGTGCTTATTTCATATGTCATAAGGTCAATTTCGGCATCTCTTTCATAATTGATGAGTCTGATTAAGTTTTTAATATATTTCTTCATTTTCATGCTTATTTTTAAATAAGAGTTTCAATGTATATTTAATTATGTATTTTGAAAAGATTGAGGAATTTGGCAATTTGGAAATGAGCTATATTTCCGATATTTCCGGAGGATATATTTTAAGAAATAAACATATTCTCACAAATCTGGAATTAAACAGGTTCACTCAATTTATCTTGGAAAAATGCGTTTACGGAACACCTATTTTTAAATTGGGTAGTGGCGGAAACAGAATTTTAGTAATATCCGGCATACACGGCAATGAACTGTCACCTCAAATCGCCAATGTTAAGCTGTTAAACAATATGCTTGAGAAAAAAATAAACAATACATTATACTTCATTCCATTCGCTTCACCGAAATCAACCATGAACAACGAAAGGGCTTTCAATTCAATGGACTTAAACCGTTCGGCACATATCAATGATTCAATCAGCAATCTGATTATTCAGGCAACCGATGAGCTGGGAATTAATTTTGTCGGTGATTTTCACTCTACCGCCTATAATTCAAATCCCGGAAGGGAATGTGTTTTTTCATCAAAATCCCCGTCTCCTGAAAGTTATCTGATAGCGAATTACGTTGCACGTGATGTTGGCTGTGAAGTGCTTTCCTTTGACTATGCAGGCTCTTCATATAAGGGTGCGGTTGAAGATGTCTGCAACTTGAATCATATTCCTGCAATAACATGCGAGGTACTTTCCCCATTTGCAAGTGTGGGTGAAGGAAGCATTGAAAGGTCTTATTTGCAGTTAACCAGCTTTTTGTCATATTTCGGATTATAATACTCATCATTTGCTCTCGGGCAACTTATTTTAATATATTTTTAAATATTTTTAAGCAAGGTGATTTAATTGTCTTCTTATAGGGGCCATTCAATATTTGCATTTCTACTGGCATTGATGTTCTTTCACAATCCTCTTGCAATTGCTTTAACATTCATTGGTGCAAATATTCCCGATTTTGATCATAAATTCAAAAAGGACAATGTCTATAAGATGATTATTTTAGGATTGGTGGTGTTCATTTCACTTTATATCCTTAAATTACCTTATTATATCGGTTTGATTATTGTTTTTTTAGGTGTCACATTTTATTTTTCAGAGCATCGAAGCTTTACCCATTCAATATTCGGCGTTTTAACACTGACATCAGCGGTTGCATTAATATTGATCTGGGGCTCCCAGCTGATTGACGCGGTGACTGTTATTGGCAATCATTATTTGATGATGGCTGTTTTGGTAGCGCTTTTAAGCTTTTTATTTTTAAATAAGAAACTTCTGATGATATTTTTACCATTATTTTTTGTAAGTTTATTTATTCTGCCCGCTAGTGGGATTTCATACATTGAAATAGTGGCAAGTTTATTTTTGGGATTGTTTTCACATATTGTTCTGGATTCGTTCACACCTGCAGGAATTAAGATTTTTGCTCCCGTATCTTCAAAGAAGGTTTATAAAAATTTTGGATTGAGCATGATATTTTTATTGATTGTAGTCTCTTTGATTTATCATGTTCCGATTTTATTTAAGTTGTTTGTGAATTATGTTCACTGAATTTGATGGTTGAATATGTTATTTTTTATTCTTTGCAAATTATCTTTTAAATCATTATTTAGTTATTATTTTGATGCTGTTTTCACGATTTAATGAACAATTTTGTTCATTTAATTTTTTTTAAAAATTTTTTTATAGTTTATTTCAGATTTAAAATATTTTTTTTAAAAAAGCATACATTTATAATAAATAATCATGATAAATAATAATATTATTGTTTAATGAAAATTTAGGCATTAAATTATTAAATGAAATGGAGCTTAATTAATGTTTTTGACTAGAATTGGTTGGGGAATTATTTATTTCTTAGACCTTATTTACGAAATCATTAAAGCAACAATTGACGTTGCTTTTAGAAGAGTTATGGGCGGAAATATTAATCCTATTGTCGTTGATATTGAAACAGTTTTAGAGAGACCTGTTTCACAGACAATTTTGGCGAATAGTATTTCTTTAACTCCAGGTACTTTGTCTGTTGATTTGGATAGTGAAAATAACATTATCAAAGTAGCTGCTATTTCTCCAAGAAAAAAAGAGGATATTATTCCTTTTGAACCTTATATTAAGAAAATGTTGGAATAGACATTTTCAAAAAAGACGAGTGAGATAGTATGGATATATTGTTTATTTCAAAATATATTTTGGTTATTGCAATAATCATATTGATGCTAGCTGTCCTTAGAGCAAGTGCATACAAATCCACTTCTATGGGGCTTTTGGGAAGTTCCGTAATTGTTAATGCATTCGCATTGGTATTGCTTGTTGGCGGACAGATTTATAACCTTCAGTTTTATAGAGATATATCTTTAGCTTTAATATTCTTTGGTTTTGTAGGAACTATTGCTTTCGCTGTAACCGTAGGAGGGGAAGATAAATGATCGAGATTATTCAATCAGTCCTTCTTATCATTGCGGCGTTTCTGATTATTGTATCAGCAATAGGTCTTATTAGCTTAAGCAAAGATACCAAAAATGTGGTTTATGGAAGAATCCACATCGTGGGTTTATTCGATATTGCATGTATTATTGCTATGATTGGCCTTGGCCAATATCTCTTGGCAGGTATTTACTTTATTCTAGCACCATTTACAGCACACGCAATAGCTAATGCTTATTGGAAAAAAGAAGATAGAGAAAATAACGTTGATTTAATGACAGTTGAGCAAGAAGTAGATGAAAATCATCCATTTATTCATCCAAAGGAAAAAATGCAGGCTTTAGAAAGTGAAAATTCAGAAAAACTTAAGGCCGATGATAGATTTTCAGTAACTACAATAGAAATTGATGAGGGTGAATAGATGTTAGAATTCGTATTGTCTATTGTAATAATTGTGAGCGCAATTCTTGCTCTTATTCAAAAGGATTTACTGAAAGCGGCAATTATAGCTGGATTCAGCGGTGCATCCGTTGCAGTGCTTTTCCAAGTGTTGCTTGCGCCTGATGTTGCCTTGACACAAGCTATTGTGGAAGGGGCCATCATACCGATATTCATTGCGCTGGCTGTTAAAAAGACCCAAAGGAGTGATGACTAATGGCTGAGGTACAACTTGTGATATTATTTACATCCGTTGCTTTAGTCGTAATCGGGCTTTATTCAGCAATTTTCCTTGATAATATCATTAAAAAGATTATTGGTATTAGCTTCATTGAGGAAGGGGTTAACCTTTTCATTGTTGCTATAGGTTATAAAGCAGGTGGAATTGTACCAATTCTAATGCCTGGAATGGACACTACATGGTTTGCTTCAAACGCAGCCTATCCGTTACCTTTCGGTCTGGTACTTACCAGTATTGTAATCGGTGCAAGTACACTGGCAGTAATGCTTGCTTTAGTAATGGTTTTATACAGAAGATATGGCACATTATCTACAAAAGTAATGTTAGCTGACACATCCAAGAGGGAGGAATACAATGAATGAAATAATTCCAATTATGGTTATTGTTCCTTTAATGGCAGCATTATTGATCAGTGCCTTTTCAAAATTTAACAAAGTAACTAAGATTTTTGCATTTGTTGTGGCGTTATGCTTGCCGTTAATTCCAATATTGTCCAATTACGGCCTTCACTACTTCGGCGGTTATCAGCCGATGTTGGATAATGTAACCGGAGTGATGTATCATCCGGCAATTACATATTCATTCACATTCCTGCAACAAATATTCATAGCTGCAATCGGTCTTTTGACTTTCCTGGTAATATTCATTTACTTAACTAAGTATAAGAAGGTTTCAGGACCATACTTGTTCCTATTGTTCTTAGGTACTGCAGCGGTAACTGCAATGATTTTAACTGACGACATATTCCACATGTTTGTGTTCTTTGAGATATTGGCACTTGCACAGGTAGGTATAGTTGCCGCATCCTCAATTGATTACAGTTATGAGATGGCTTTAAAGTATATGATTTTAGGGTCAATCGGATCTCCGATGATGCTTTTAGGAATCGGATTCCTTTTGGCATTGACCGGTAGTGTAAATGTCTCAGATATCGCGGCGGCTGTTCACGCAGGTTTAGTTAATGCTACATCTCCAGTATTTTTATTATCACTCGCATTAATATTCTTTGGTTGGTTATATGCATCTGGTTTACCACCATTCCATACAATAAAATCTGGAATCTATTCAAAAGCTGAACCTCACGGAGCTGCACTCTTGCAATCATTTACAGTTATTTCAATGATTTCAATAGTATTAATAATGTTTAGAATCTATGCTTCACTCCCAATCTTTGAAGTTCTCATAGTCTTCTTCTCTATCTTAGCTATGATATTGGGTGTCTCTCTCGCTTTGACCCAAACAGACTTCAGAAGAATGATTGGATTTTTAGCAGTAGGTGAGTTAGGTTTCATCGGGTTAGGTATTGGGCTTGGAACAAACTTTTCAATTACAGCAGGACTTTTCCAGGCATTGAATGAAATCATAATCACAGCATTATTATTCATAGGATTTGGTGCAATCGTCAATGCAACAAATGAGGTAGATACAAGAAAGCTGGGCGGACTTCTCGCATACCATCCAAAAGTAAGCATAATGCTTCTTATTGGAGGTCTTGCAATGGCTGGAGTTCCTCCGTTAAGCGGTTTCCAATCTAAATTAATGCTTGTACAGGCATCTTTAAGCTGCGGATACCCTGAGCTGTCTATTTTGGCTATTATGGTAAGTATAGCCACATTTGTGGTATTTGTAAAAACATATTACACAATGTTTTTAAAACCAAAACCAAATGACTTAGACTTAGAAAATAAGGAAGTTCCAAAAGCCATGATTTTCGCTATGGGAGTATTGTTAGTAATCGTCATATTGTTAGGTGTCTTCCCAGACGTGGTTACAAGCGGAATTTCTAACTTTGTAGGAGGGATATTATGAAACTGTATGATCAAATATTCGGTGTTGTAAAGCAATTCAGAAAATTGTTCTCTCCTGGGCCTGTTACCAATGCAGATGTTTCAGGAAGCATTACAGCAGAAATATTTTTAATCGTGTCTTTGGTCTTATCCGCAATACTGTTAAGGCATGTTAATGTCTTGCTTGCAGGATTGGTTACAATGATTTTGGCCATTATGCTGATTTCTAATATTCCGCTTATTCCAAAATTCAAATTAGAACAAGATGATTCACTTGAGAAAATGCTGTTCTATGCCATTGTAGCTCTTGTGATTTTAGCTACATTCATGTACTGGGGTGGTAACCTTGTCTAAAACTACAATACGCAATTTACTTGCAGCTGTGTTGACAGCAATATTTTCTGTCACATTATTTGACGCAATATATCATATTGCTGACATGATTAATCCCGGTGTAAGCTATATCTACAATGCCGTAGGAACTCAGATTGCTCCGAACATGGTAACAGCGGTTATTTTCGATTTCAGAGCATACGATACTTTAGGTGAATCAATCATATTATTATCTGCTGGATTAGTAGTCTTGCTAATATTCGGTAGAGGATTATTGGGGGATAAAAGATGAGTCAGGGTAGTATAATCTTAAAACTTATATCTTTACCGATATCAATCATATTAATCTGTTTAGGTGTAATGACCATTCTTGGAGGACACATTACTCCTGGTGGAGGTTTCCAAGGTGGGGCAATGATAGCCAGTGGAATTATATTGTCTGTTCTTGTCTATGGAATAGGTAATTCCCCATTAGAATTGTCACATTTATATATTGAAGTTTTAGAGTCTGTCGGTGCGTTAGGATTTGTTATCTTCGGATTGATAGGATTGTTTGTTGGAGGATTTTACCTCTACAACGTAGGAACCGATTTGCTTAATGTTGTTCCTCAAGCTATTCAAACAGTCTTCCATTATCCGGACGTTACAAATGCAGGAATTATCCCGTACCTTAACATATTCGTAGGTTTAAAGGTATTTGCAGGATTGTCCGCAATTGCCATTGCATTTGCAGGCTTTAAGAAATATGTCGAGGAGGGTGAATAATGTTGAGTTTAGGGCCAATAATATTCGGATTAATCTTGGGCATTATAATAGGTTCACAGATTAAGCTTAACAACAACGATACACACTTCACTCTCGGCGCATTTGTAATAGTACTTATTGCAGGATTAATTGTTGCATGGCAATCAGGTAATTATCCGTTTTACACAGATTTGCCGATTTCCACCGCATTTTTATCTGCATTAATAGGAATTTTTGTAGGCAAACTAATATTTGCAAGGAGTAAATAAGGGGGTTTAATATGTTTTTATCAACTAATGAATGCAGTGAAAAGGAAAATTGTATTAAATCATGTCCTACAAAATCTATTAAATTAATCAACGGAGTTCCGTTCAGCTGTCTTACATGCGGAATCTGCTATCAGAACTGTCCGAACCATGCAATATTCAAGAACAGCTATGGTGGATATGTTGTTGACAGAGCCAAATGTAACGGCTGTGGAATGTGTATGTACAATTGTCCTACAAATAACATTACCATTGAGGACGGAATTGTATACGGTATCTGTTCACGTTGTGGAGTATGTGCTGAAAAATATCCTGAATCCCGTATTGACGGATTTGAGCTTGAAAAGGATAAACAGATTACTTTAATCAAATCTTTGAATATTTTAAATCCGCCTTTGGATAACGTACCTCACAAAAGTGAAAACCTAATCACTGAGGTTTCAAGAAGTTACTTCGGTACAGATACAGAAAAATGTATTTTCTGCGGCAGATGTCAGGAATACTGTCCTACCGGTGCAATTCATGTTAAAGTGGATAGGGATAATGGAATTTGTAGGGAATGCAGATTGTGTATGGATGTTTGTCCAAACGGATCTATGAATAAACTTCAAATCGTTAACAAATCAACTTGTACACTCTGTCTAAATTGTATGAAGGCATGTCCTAATAATGCAATTTCCGTTGAAGACTCAAATATCATAGTCAATAACTTACGCCAAAAACCAACAGGAAGTATCGTGTCATGTCTGAATTGCGGATTATGTGCTGATTTATGTGAAAATGAATCACTTAAAAAAGATGATGGCAAATTAAGGTACAATCCGACAATTGACACTGAAAACGTTACTCATGATAAGGCAATTAGCCATTGTCCTGTTCAGACATTGCGTGAAGATGAAGAAATGTTTATTTATGATGAGTTTGCTGATGAGGAGCTTCCTACATTGGCAGGTTTCTGTGTAAGTTGTGGAAAATGTGCACAGGTATGTGACGAGGCCAATGCCCGTCAGTACATGACTCAAACATGGGACGGTAAAGTCAGTGATGATTGTATTTCTTGCGGAATATGTGTAGAAGTATGTCAGGAAGATGCAATCACTCTTTACAGAGGCAAAATATCCGTCGATTTAAGCAAATGTATATTATGTGAGAACTGTGCTGTACATTGTCCTGTTGACGCAATTCCAAAATCTACAATGTATAAAAACGAAATCAGGGATGGATTCAATTTCATCGAACAGCAATTATGCATGCATTGTGGAGTATGTTACGGAATATGTTCATATGATGCAATAGAGAAAGTTGATGACAGTTATGTTGTCAATGAGGAAAACTGTACTTATTGCGGTGCATGTAAGAATGCATGTCCTGCAAGAGCGTTTTTATTCGAAAGAAATTTTAAAGATTCAATAGAGGGTATTTAAATGGGTAGTATACTTAGAATAGCTTTAGAAGGAGCTTTTACTAACTTTAAAAGAATCTTTTTTGCAGCCGATAGGGTTACAGATATGGAAATGCGTGGCCAGATTGCAACATTGTCAGTGGAAGTTGATGATAGGGTTGATGATTCAGCTTGTATTGGATGTGCTGGTTGTGCCAATGTCTGTCCGACAGGCGCAATTGAGATGAAAGGATTAAAAAATCCTGTTAAATTAACTGATAATTGGACAAAAAGCGAAGTACCTGAAATTAATCTTGAAAAATGTGTTGTATGTTATTACTGCCATGATTTCTGTCCGATATTTTCACTTTATGGACAGAAAGGTGCTGTTCACCCAAGTAACGTTGGAGATCAGGAAGTCAATGTGGCAGACACCTTAGAAAAACCATTTAAAATTTCAGACGAAAAGCTTAAATTTATTGCACAATATTTATCAGATAACACAGTGTTAAAAAATAGAGAGGAAGGTGATTAGATGGGAATTAAATCATTTTCAAGAGCAAGAGCAATACACGTCATGTTAGTTTACACTGGCGGATGTAACGGTTGCGATATTGAAATTGTTAACTCAATTTTATCACCACGTTTTGATGCTGAACAATATAAAGTGTTTTTAACCTGGAATCCTCGTGAAGCTGATGTTTTGGTTGTCACAGGGCCGGTTACACATTTGAATAGGAAACCATTGGAAGCGATTTATGAGGCTATTCCAAATCCGAAACTGGTTGTGGCCGCAGGAAGTTGCGCTTTGATGGGTGGTGTTTATAAGAACTGTTATGGTGACATTCCTTCCGAAGAGATTGAAGGACCAGTTGAAAATATTATTCCGGTAGCCGCAAAGGTTCCGGGCTGTGCTGTAAGGCCACAGGATGTTTTAGCTGGAGTTGTATCACTATTACCTACATTATTGGATGCGGATTAAGAGGGGATTTGAATGGATGAAAAAGTACCGAGAAGCAATATTATTGAAACTGAAATTCCAATGGGTACAGTTCACCCTGCTGCATTGGAACCATATAGAGTAAGGTTTTTTGTAGAAGATGAAATCGTTCAAGAGGCCGAAATAACTATTGGTGTTAATCATAGGGGAATAGAAAGGATTATGGAAGGACTTCCAGTTGAAAAAGCTAATGCACTTACAGAAAAAATATGTGGTATTTGTTCAAATTCTCATATATGGAACTCATGCAGAACAGCAGAAATGGGATTGGGCATTGAAATTCCGGAAAGAGCAAAATATATTAGGGTGCTTATGGGAGAACTTGAACGTTTGCATTCACATTTCTTATATTTAGCTCACGGTTGTGAAGTGCTGTCTCATGAAACATTTTCAATGAGAATATTCTACATGAGAGAAATAGTCATGGAACTTCTGGCAATGGTTGGAGGAAACCGTGTTCAGTATGGTTGTTCTGTACTTGGTGGAGTAAGGCCAAGATGTGATTTGGATGAGGCAAAATTATTGAGAATCAAAAACGACATGGATGCGCTAGAAGAAGGGCTCACTGGATTCGTTGAAAGATTCCTAGCAGATTCCATATTGATGTCAAGGATTACTGGCATTGGTGTACTTCCACAAAAGCAGGCTATTGAACTGGCTGTGACAGGTCCAACTTTAAGGGCAACCGGGGTTGCAAGAGATTTAAGAACAACAATGTTTGAATATGATGACTTTGATTTTAACGTAATTACCCAACCTGACGGGGATGTCAAGTCAAACCTGATTATGAGAGCATTGGAATCATTTGAATCCATTAAATTGATAAGGCAGGCTATTGCAAACATTCCTGAAGGTAAAGTAATTAATCGTGATTGGGAGATGTTTGACACCGATATCACTGAAAGTTATATTGAAGTTCCAAGGGGAACTTTATATCATTCCTATGCACTTGAAAGCGGAAGAGTAAGACATTGTATTATAAGAACACCTTCAATGGCTAATATTGGTGCAATGCAATATGCATGTATTGGCGATCAGATAACTGATGCGCAATTGTGTATTGTGCAGTGTGACCCATGTTTCACATGTACCGATAGGGCAATTGAGATAGTGAGGAGGTAAAAAGATGTTTGAAAGCACTATTATAAATTCAGTTATTGCTGTAGTATTGACAGTACTGGTCTGTTTTATTATTTCAACATTACTTCCTGGAATTGAAAGAAAATATATTCACGCTAGAATTCAACAAAGAATCGGACCTCCAGTAACATCTCCTGGGATAATGGCTCCAATAAAATTCATGTTCAAGGAAAATGTTGAAGTTTCATCTCCAGTTCCTGGACTGTATAAAGCATTACCGATAATATGCTTTTTAGTTGTTTTATGTGTTTTAATAGCACTGACTCCTGAAGCTTATAAGATTCCGGCTCTTTCAAGTTTAGTGGCCATAGTTGGATTTTTAAAGGTAGAGGAAATCTGTTATGTGTTAATGGGTGCATTGTCAAAATCAGTAATGTCTGTTAGAATGCCGTTTCCGGATAACGTTAAAGGAGGGGCTCATTTAAATGCAACAAAATCATTTGTTGAAGATATAAGTTCCAAAAGATCTTTAAGAATGATTACTTATGGTTCATTCCCATTGTATCTGGCATTATTCGCTCCTGTAACCGCTGCAAGAAGCATTTTCCTATCAGATATTGTATCATATCAGCAAATCCATGGCCCGTTCCTGTTCACTATTTCAGGAGCAATCGCAGCCATTGTATTTTTCATAGGTTATATGATTATATTAAACGAATACCCATTTTCAATAATCAAAGCAAAAAGTGATGTTATTGAAGGACCTTACATGGAATATGCCGCCAAATACAGGGCAGTTGTCGTTGTGACAAGAGGATTTTTCATGTTTGTTCTTGGTGCAATATTTTCAGTATTGTTCATTGGAATTCCGCCAACAATATTTTCATGGGGAATTTTAGTCAACATACTTGTAGCGTTAATCTTTGTATTTATGATGGGAATATTTTCAGCATTTAGCCCGGTATTTACAAACAGGCAGTTATTGCCAACTATTCTTGGTACCACATTACTTGGAATATTAGCTATTGTGGTTGGATTGTTATAAGGAGGAATTATTTATGAAATTTGTTATGAGACCGTATCACATGGTAAGTCTTGGAGGATATATTGTCGAATGGGATTTTCCTTATAGAAATCTTATAGTTGTAAATAAAACCTCTGAACCAGTAAAAATAGAAATACCAGTATTCCATGAGGAATGGATTGACGAACACCGTGAATTGGGTGTTGAAGTAATTCCTGTAAGTAAAAATGATAACTTTTTAAGCATGTGGAAAAGGGCACATGCAGAACTTGATAAAGTAAGGCCAAAAAATGAATGATTATACCTTAACAATTAGATCATATGAAAAAAAGGGAGTATTGGACGATATTACTGATATTATCACAGAACATGGTGCCAATATCAGTTATGTTCATCTCTTCATTGAAAAAAATAACATGGGTTCCATAAATTTGGAACTTGAACATGTAGAGGATATTGATGAATTAGTTGCCGATTTGGAAAGTATCTCTGAGATTAAATCAGTAGAACTGCACGGTTCTCAGTTGGATATTTACGGTAAACGTATAATCATTGTTGGTGGTGGAGCGCAGGTATCTCAAGTGGCTATGGGTGCAATTACTGAAGCCGATAGACACAATATACGTGGTGAACGTATCAGTATAGATACAATTCCACTGGTCGGTGAAAACGATTTGGCCGAAGCGGTTGAAGCTATTTCCAGACTTCCTCGTGTCAGTGCTTTGGTACTGGCAGGTTCTCTTATGGGTGGAGAAATCACAGAGGCAGTTAAGAAGGTCAAAAAGGAAAGTAACCTTATTGTAATTTGTCTGAATATGCCTGGAAGCGTAACAGAATATGCCGATTTAATTATCACAGATCCTATTCAGGCAGGTGTGCTTGCGGTAATGTCTATTGCCGATACTGCGGTTTTCGACATTAAAAGATTAGGCAAGAATATCAAGTATTAATGTTTATGGACATATTGGGAAGTTATTTTTATAACTTCCTTTTTTTATTAATTTTTCAGGCAATTATCCTTATATTCGCAGATTTCACATTTTTTATGGCTTTTTTTGACATTTGGAAGTTTCCTGTTCTCGACTATTTCTTTAACTTCTCGGATAATGTTGAAAAACTCTTTTCTTATTGTAACGTCCATTACAACAGGGCGTCTGTCTCCGATTTTTTCATAATCGACAAAACCTACAAATATGTCAGTGTCAAACTCCTCTTCGAGAAGTATTGCATATGAGATTAGCTCTATGGCGTCCTGATTCCACACGCCTTTAAGTGGGGGATTGCCACTTTTTAAAAGCACGGGATAATATTTGCCTTCAACTATTTCTATTTTATCGCAGACTCCTATCAAATCAAGTGTTTTGTCTTTCAATAGGTATGAGTACATGCAATTTGGGAAAAACATGTCCATTACTGCATATGCGTCCTTATCATATGTTAACATTACTTGTTTTATTTTTAAAGATGTTATTTTAATATTAAAGTATGAATTATCTTTGATTTCTTTAATTTGGGCTGTTTCAAGACCTATGTCCATTGATTTGATTGAGTCGGCGGTGCTTTCGATGTATGAATCGATATTTTCAGACAGTATGTTTTCAATTTCAGCAATTGCCATGTCCTTTTTTATTTTTCGCATGTTTTTTTGAATCAG
>OMSA01000174.1 GCA_900313645.1 uncultured Methanobrevibacter sp. | reverse complement strand
TGAACTACTCAAAATTTTCGAGTAGTTCAAATTGATGTATTATTTTTTCATAAAAATATTTCCGATAAATAGGAAACTATTCAGTTCTTCACATAGATATAATTTCAATTTTTAAATCATTACTCTATGGAAAAATACTTCCGTTTTCAATCATCACTCTAATAATTCCTATTACAAATAAATGTGCTGGATAATATATGTAGAAAAACCACTTCATACCTTTCCATTGACCTCGCTCACCATTATACTGTCTCAAAATCGGAAGTGATAATAATGTACACATCTGAAGAATTCCATATGGCTTATCTATGAAAATAAAATATACAACTGCATACATAGCAGTCCATATAAGCATTGTTAATGACTGTTTCTTAAAATCCCCCCCTATGCAAGTACAAAAACACTGGACACATAGCTGCAATCGTTGACCAATCCGATGGAAACGTAATAAGGCAAATCACAATCATAAGTATTATCTTAACCCACTGTTGTAAGTACTCTGTTGTAAAAATCACCATTAAGACTACTGACCATGCCAATGACCACATTACACTGGTCATATTAAAAATTCCGTTTGGTATAAAAGGTATTCCTCCAGCAAAATTGTATGCAAAATGAGATATTATCGCAAAGATAAAAAGTCTTAATATATACTTCTTAACATTTTTAGTATAATAAAATCCTTCTGCAATAAAAAACCACATAATTGGAGCTGTCAATCTTCCTATTACATGTAATCCCATAACCCACCATATTTTTTGACAGCCTGGAAATAATAACCATGTTATATGGTCAATAGTCATTGCAATAATTGCAATACATTTTATTTGATTTGAATTCAAACCACATTTATTTGGCGTATCCACTTTCATCCCTCCATCAACATGAAAATCGGAATTTACAAAATCGTCAAAATCCGATTTTTTTATTGTACCATTTTTTATTTAGAAACACGGTTTTAAAAAGAGAATTATAACTTGCTTTTCAGATATAAATTCATGAATAATAATACTTCTCGTTTCATAACTGCCGTTTCCTGTTACGGTTTATTTTTCAGCCTTCGACAATCCTTTGACCATCTTATCAAAATCAGATTCTATCGGTTGTGTCTTGTTGAAAATATCGTATTCCTGATATGCTTTCTCCAACGCCTGTTTATGGGAAATACGTCCGTTATCCTTTAAAATGTCATATCGGCGAAATTCAAGGAACTCATTAACGCTTCTTGAAAATTCTTCCATAGTGAAAACATTTTCCCGTTCAATCAAATCCTCTATGTAATCAAAATACCCTGTAACAGCACGTTCCAATTGACGAATCTGTTTTTCGTCTAAATAATTTTTTGCAATCGGGGTATCGGATTTGAGAATGCGACCATCGGGAGCATTTTTCCATGTGGTCAAGCCCATATTTTCCTTGGTGTGGTCAGCCTGATTATAAACGATTTCAGCCGCAGTCTTACCGGTAATGGCATAGTGGAATTTGTTCTGTATGGTGGCATAAAAATGATATGCAGTATCGGAATCTCTATCATAATCAATGCTGCACTCCGCAAAAATGTCCGTTATCTGTTGCCATATTCTGCGTTCGCTGGCACGGATGGAGCGAACTCTTTCCAGCAATTCACGGAAATAGTCTTTTCCAAAAGCTGTTTTACCCTGTTTCAGGCGTTCATCATCCATAGCAAAGCCCTTAATCATATATTCCTTCAAAATACCGGTTGCCCAGATACGGAACTTGGTTGCCTGAATGGAGTTTACTCTGTAACCAACGGAAATAATGGCATCCAGATTGTAATAATTGGTAGGGGAAAGCTGAGTTTTCCCGGGAATCGCACCGTGTGGAGTGGGTATTTCCATTTTGGAAACTACCACTTCTTCATGAAGTTCTCCCTGTTCAAAAATATTTTTTAAATGCTTGCTGATTGCCGGTGTCTGAACACCGAATAATTCAGCCATTGCTTTTTGTGTAATCCAGATGGTTTCATCTTTTATTAAGGCACTGACAGTCACATTATCATCTTCGGTTCTGTACAGTACCATTTCCATTTGTTTTGTAATATCTGTATTCATATAAAGC
>OMSA01000011.1 GCA_900313645.1 uncultured Methanobrevibacter sp. | reverse complement strand
GTTCTACCGATCAGTTTAGAAACAGGCAAATATGTTATTACTGCAACTAATCCATATTCAAATGAAAAAGTTTCACATAATATTGTAGTTAAAAAAGATGAAACTACACTCAAAGGATCCAATACATACATACTTTCAAAAGAGACCGGGTCATTTAGTGTAATTTTAAAATCAAAGCATAATGTATTACTTAAAAATAAACAAATCACCTTTAAATATAATAATAAACAAGTAACCGCAAAGACTGATGCGAATGGGAAAGCTACCATATCTATTCCTGTTCTTGCTAACGGTACTTATGATATTAATTATACATTCAGCGGTGATAAGAACTATTATTCCCAGAAAGGTAATGCAAAGCTGATAGTTCAAGAGCCAACTACAAAATTAAGTGCCTCTGCTTTAAAAATGAAGTATAATGATGGATCTCAGTTTAAAGTAAAATTAACTACATCATCTGGTAAAGTTTTAGCAAATAAAAATGTTAAAATAAAAGTTCACGGAAAATCCATTGTAAATTGTAAAACTAACAGTGCAGGAGAAGCTAAATTAACTATTAAGGATGTTAATCCCGGCACTTATAATGTATATTATGCTTATTCCAGTAAAGGTTTAAAAGACTACTGTCACGGTTCAAGTAAAGTTGTAATTACTAAATCTAGTGCAGTATTGACTGGAAATGATTTAACAATGAAACCAAATGATGGAACTCCTTATAAGGTAATTGTTAAGGACCAATCTGGCAAATTACTAAAAGGAGTATTTGTAAAGACAACCGTTAACGGTAAATCTTACATTTATGAAACTGGTTCAGACGGGTCTGCTAAGTTGAAGATTACACTTGGCGTCGGATATTATGCAGCTAAAACAGTTGTATGTGATCCACGTTATGAATCTAACACTTTATCAAAACATATCTTAGTTAAAGGAACCAAATTTGTTGCAAAAGATTTGTATGTTACTGTGGGAAATAAAGCGATATTTTCACTAAAAGCATTGGATGCTAAAAACAATGTGATTAAGAATGCTAAAGTAACATTCAAATTCAACGGCAAAACAGCTGTTATTACAACCAATTCCGAGGGTATTGCTAAAATTAATTTAGGAACATTATCCAAGGGTAATTATGTAATTAAATATACACATGGTTCAACTACCGGTTCATCAAAAGTGTGTGTTAACAATAAGGTAGCTCTTGATAATCTAATCACTGCGTCTAAAAATGTGAAAAATTACATTGCCAAAAACAAAAAGATACCTTCTTATGTGAAAATAGGGGATGTTTCTTTCACAACTGCAGAATATTTATATTTAGCTTCAGCCCAAAAGCAAACTCTAATTTGGGTAATTTAAATGATTATTTATCTGTAGCAAAAAATGTTGTTAAAATTGCAGAATCCAAAGGCATAATGCCTAATTCTATCGGTTCAGATGTTGGGGTAATCGGATATAAAGGTTTAGTAGACGCATTTTCACGTGTTGTTGCATTTTATGGTGAAAATGATGTCATGCCGAGTTATGTTTATGTAAAATCTCTAACCACATCCATGCCTTCATCATCATCCAGCATTCTAAATTCTAAAAACACTATTAGTGATTTGACTGCGTACTTGGCAGCATCTACACATTGTCAAGTTAACAATGCTCAAATTAAGAATTTGGTTGCTAAATTGACCAAAAATTGTAAGACACCGAGAGAAAAAGCAGTTGTAATTTACAACTATGTAAGAGACACTATATCTTACAGTTTCTATTATGACACAAGATATGGTGCTGTTGGAACATTGAATGCTAAGAAAGGTAACTGTGTGGATCATGCACACTTGCTTGCTGCAATGTTTAGAACTTCTGGTTTAGCTACAAGGTACGTCCATGGTACATGTACTTTCTCAAGTGGAGGTACTTACGGCCATGTTTGGACTCAGGTATTGATTGGTGATACCTGGACAGTAGCCGATGCAACAAGTGCTAGAAATTCGTTCGGAAAAGTAGTTAATTGGAATGCAAAATCTTATAGTCTTAAAGGCTATTACTCAAGTATTTCATTTTAATTAATTTTCTTTATTTTTTTTTATTCTTTTTTTTATAGCTAATAATTTATAGTAGTTCTAATAAACATTTATTTAGAAACTAGTTAGGACAATATTATGGATTTTAGAAAGTATAATAAAGTTGCCGTTGGAGGAACATTTGATAAGTTCCATGATGGTCACAAAAAATTATTATCAACAGCTTTTGAAATAGGGGAATCTATTGAGATTGGAGTTACATCCGATGCATTTGGAGGTCTTAAGGGAGACATCGATTCCTGTGAAGAGCGAATGAATCATGTTAAATCTTTTTTCTCAGATAAATCTAATTTTGTCGTCATTCCTTTGGAGGATCCTTATGGAACTACAATCTATGATGCTGATTTTGATGCTATTGTTGTTAGTGAGGAAACAGAACCTACTGCTGTTGAAATCAATGAGATTAGAATATCTAAAGAGATGAAACCTCTTGATATTGTTGTAGTTAGTTTTGTATTGGCCTATGATGGAAATCCTATATCTTCAACACGAATCAGAAGTGGTGAAATTAATAAAAATGGGAATTTCATTAAATAATCTAAAAAAATATCGATATGTTTATATGTGCAATTCGATAAATATATTAAATGACATGAAAATATTTTTTTCATGTAAAAGTGAGGTGGTTATATGGCAGTAAAAATTAATCCAGATGTCTGTGGACATATAAATGATTGTCCTGTACAAGGATTATGTATTAAACTTTGTGAGCAAGGAGCCATCATTGAAGAAGACGGAGACGTAAAAATAGTCCCTGAAAACTGTGATGACTGCGATCTTTGCATACAAAATTGTCCAAATCAAGCTATCTCTAAAGCATGAGGGATAATATGTTTAATATTGAGAGAGAGGGTGAAGAACACCGTAAATTGTCCTATAAAGATAAAAATTGTGTAGGATGCGGAATATGTGTTAATGTTTGTCCGACAGATTCTTTAAGATTAGGTCCTATCGTACCGATTGCACGAGGTTTAATAGAAATGGATTTTGTTTCCATTAATCAGGATTCCTGTGTATTCTGCGGACTGTGTTCAGTTGCGTGTCCATTTGATTCATTGGAATTAACCATTGATGGAACCAGTGTTAAAGAAATAGAATCATATCCTGTATGGGAAGTTGAATCAAATATTGATGATGAAGACTGTATTTATTGTGGCAGATGTTATTCAATCTGTCCTAGGGATTCAATACTATTTGAAAGAACATTGCCAAATCCTGTCGATTTGGTTGTAGGAGAAATAGAAATAAATGAAGATAAATGTATCTATTGTTCTTTCTGTGCAGATATGTGTCCTGCTGGAGCTATTGATATTAAAAACATTCCAACTTCCAGCAATGATCTGCTTAATAATTCAATCGAAGTGGACCTTTCCAAATGTATTCAATGTGGAATCTGTAAGAGGGTCTGTCCGGAAGATGCAATTAAACAAATCTGTTCAACATGTATGATGCGTGAAGAAATTGAAATTCCGGAAATCACCGGTAATACATTTATTTCTGAAGAATCATGTGTAAACTGTTCTTGGTGTAGTGAAATTTGTCCTGTTGATGCAATTTCAATTACAAAACCATTTGAGGGAACATTGGAATTGGCTGAAAGTGATGAAAAGGTATGTAAAGGCGATTCATGTCATGCATGTCTTGATGTATGTCAATGTAACGCAGTTGAAATTGTTGACGGCAAGTCTGTTACTAATTTGGACTTCTGTAATTTATGCGGAGCCTGTGTAACTGCATGTCCTCAAAATATTAGGGTTTTATCCAGAACAGCTATGAAATTAACTAACATTAATTCAGTTTCATGGAACGAAATTTTAAGTAATTTGTTGGTTGGAAAATAGAGAGTTTCACTCTCCATTTTCATATTTTATTTATTAAAAAATCTCTTTCTATTTTTAACAAAGTTTTTATTTGGTTTTGAGTTTTTTCAGTTATGTTGGACATGTAACTTCCAACAAGAAGCACAATGACAATTAATCCTCCTACTATAAGGATTAATTCGGCGCTTCCCTGTCCTTTATTATCTAGTTTTTTTCTAAACATGGGTCCGGTTGTCAAGTATGGTGTTTCGCACATCTATGATGTCATCTTTTGCTTTCAGGCTAACGTCACTGGTGTTCATGTATGATCTGTAGATGGTTAAGGCCAGCAACGCTATCACAATCACTCCTCCAAAAAGGAGAATGTATTCGGCGGCACCCTGACCGGAATTTTCATTGATGAATTTTCTCATTTTTTTCATTTTTTTCACCAGTCTTATTTTGGATTTTTTACTATATTAATATTACTAATATTTATAAAAGTATTACTTTTTATTTTTTTTAATTAAATTTCGTGTATTTTTCCATTAACTTTATAAATGGTATTGAATATAGTAAATAGTAGTTAAATAATAGAGTGATTAAATTTGATAAGGGTGAAAACGTGGGAAATACAATAAAATTAGTTTCAGGTTTTATTTTATTTGTAATAGGTATTCTCATTGCATATGAGACAACAGTATATAACTTGATAGATATCCTTTTAATCGTGGGATTGATTATTTCTATCGTAGGAATTATAACTCTTGTTAGTTATTTTGTCGATGCTAATGCAGACAGAACTTCTAACATGATTAAAGACTTTTTGCAGGCTAGTGAAAGTAATATATCTGCACTTGGGAACAATATTCCTTCATTTGGTGGTAACAGGAAATCCAATAACTCCGAAGGTCCTTTAAAAGTTCGTAGGAATTTCGATGAGTATGACGAGGAATATGGTGAGTTAGGCTTTGATGATTATGATGATCAGTATTTTGATGACGGTTACTACGACGATTCAAAATCTGTTTTAAGCAGGCCGCCTGAAATGGAGGTTGAACATAATTTTGATAATCAATTGGACTTTACTCCTTATTACGGCAGACCAATGAAAGTTACACGTGTTCCTAGAAGACGTACTGCTGATTATTATACTGAAGAGGTTCCTCAGTTTGTTGTTGAACCTACAACCGATAAATCTGATGAAATTCAGCGTGCTTTGGGACAAGATGAAATCATTGTTGAACACGAACCGGAAACCTTAACACAAGTTGCTCCTGAAGTTGCAGCTAACAGGGATATAAAAATTGATATCAACAATCCTGAAAGTTTACCAGTTCCAAAAGATTTAAACAGCTATGTAATTTCAGATACCGGTCTTTTAACTTCTAAAGAGGCTTTTGAGAATTTGGCAGTAAACGTCAACAAGGAAATCATGCTTGAAATTCCATCATTGAATGATTTGTCTGATAGGTTCTTATCTCATGTTCCGACAATTTATTCCAGAGTAATCATCGACGAATTTGATGTTTCTGATATGTCTTACATGTTTTTAATATCCTCCCTTTTAAAACAAGGAGTTCATATTAAAACAGTTCCTAAAGTACATTCAATTAACTTAATCACTGATGATTCTCACGCTATGATTATTTCTGAAGGCAGAAACAACATGGAATATGGTGCAATTTATGATGACAGAAATTCCATCTCAAACATCAGAGCGGATTTCGAAAAAACTTGGAGTATTGCATCTAATTTGGATGAGGCTATTTTACTTGGAGCATCATCTGGTGGTGTCGCATAATGGAAATAAGATGGTTAGGACATTCCGCTTTTGAAATCATTAGTGACGATAATGTAAAAATATTGATTGATCCGTTTATCAGCAATAATCCTGTATGTGAAGTTCCTGTTGAAGAATTAAATCCCGATATCATTCTATTAACTCATGGACATTCAGACCACTTTGGCGATGCTTTGGAAATTTCCAACAGTACAAACGCCCCTATCGCATGTGTTCATGAAATTTCACTCTTTTTAGCTAAACAGGGAATAAGAAACATCAGCGTTAATATAGGCGGTTCATTCATATTCAGAAATATAAAATTTACAATGCTTGAGGCTAAACACTCTTCTGATATTGACATTGTTGATGAAACCGTTCCTGGTGGTGTTGCTGCAAGCTTTTTAATAACCTTTGAAGACGGAACCAGTATTTTCCATGCGGGTGATACAGGTCTGTTTTCAGATATGAAAGACATTATTGGTGCAATATATAAACCAGATGTTGTTATGGTGCCGATTGGTGATAAATTTACTATGGGTCCATTTGAAGCTGCTTTAGCTACAATGTGGTTGAATCCAAAAGTTGTTATTCCTATGCATTACAACACATTCCCGCCAATCGAACAGGATCCGGCTATCTTTGCCAATTTTGTAAGCCAGTTCAACCCGAACATTGATGTCGTGGTTATGAATCCTGATGAATATTTCGAATTTAATCCTGAAGATTATCAGGGTTAATTTTCCTTAATTTTTTTTGATGATGATATTCCTCATCGATATCGCATTTTCCTGACGGTAAAACACGTATTATATCATCCAGTGTCAGCAGGTCATCTTCATTGATTTTATTAATTATTTTTTTGGCCAGGGCTTCTTTTTTCATGAAACCAGGTTTTAGAACAACGAAGTTTTCACAATGAGCCTCGAGAGCCTCTATTGGTCCGGCCATTATTCGTTTTCCCTCATAGTCAACTATTCCAATAGCCAATTTTACCCTTGCTCCTCTGATATAGTTTCTGTGACCTCTTATTACAAATGATCCTTTAGCCAAAAATTCCCCTGATTCGGGTGTTTTTGTAACTTGCTCCGGATGCACCCAAAACACGTCTTGAGATGTGAAACCCATCGACCAAGCAGATGAAAATGATGCTGCAAACTCCCCTGATTCTTTAAGGAGAGTGTCATTTATTTCATCCCCGTTTAATTTTATAGCTATTGATGATGCACCATGTATATCTGCATGCAAATAAATATCTTTAGGGTCCAGATATTTCTTAACGATGCTCTCATTACTGTTGGCATCACGTCCCCCAACAATCAGGTGCCCGTCGGAACTTAAGAACCATCTTAATTTCTCATACCATTTGAGATTCTTCTTGACCCTTTTTTTAGGAACTGAAATATTTTCCATTGCAATATCCTTTTTGGACTTGATGTCTTCAAGCTGTTTTTTGGTATTTTCAATAGCTATTAATGCACCTTTTGTTTTTCTTTTGGCTTTTTTAGCTTTTTCATAATAATTTTCAGCGTTTTCAGGAATTGTCAGTTTAGGGTCAATTATTATGCTTGTTTCGTCAATTTTTAAGGTTAAAACACCGAGTTTGTCAATGGACTCATAGATTTGAGCTTCCGCCATGCCGTCCTTTTTGGCTTTTTTCAGTATTTTCCCAATTTCCTTAAAGGAGTAGTCCTTACTTCTTGCTTGGTTTACTACATTTACTATGTTTTCGATTGTAGTGTAATTAGAATAAATGGTTTCTCCTTTATGTTGGCTTTCTTCGATTGTAGTGTAAAAATTATCGAGTGTTTCTTGCTGTAACTGCAATCTTTTTTCAAACTTGTTTACTTTCTTGTTCCATGCTGTTTCCTTGACGTTTTTTATGTCGGTGTTAACTTTTTTTGAGTAAAATTCGTCACAGGCTTCATTGAATGTTTCATAATATGTTTTTTCGTAATCGTCATATTTGACCAAATCAAGTGCAACAACATCCTCTTTTGATTCTTTTTTTACAATTTGAGGTTTGACTGTTTCGGCTGTCAGATTATTGAACAGGTCTTCAAATCCCTTATGCAGTGCAGTCAGCTGTTCGTTGCTGATTTCACTATTTGGAGTATTTTTATCTATTTCAATAAAATCATTAGCCCTTTTAATGATTTCTTCAGCATACAGGCTTCCAAATCCGTTCATTGCAAGTGTTCTGACAATATCACTTTCTCCATCACTGAATAATCCCTTAAACTCTTCTTCAGTTGCGGTAATTGGATTTATTCCTCTGTCTTCAGGGAAGATGTATTCTCTTTTTGAGCTTATGTCCCTGTTGCTCCAGTGTTTCCTTTTAAGAGGCAGTATGATGTTGTTTTCATCATCCAAAAGAATTATATTTCCCTTATCAAATAATTCTACAATAATTGTATAGTACTGGTCCTTTTTCACTTTTATCTCAACTACACGATCAAAATTATGCTGTTTTATGCTTTCAACATGAGCTCCTTTGATTCTCTTTCTCAAAAGCATCGGAAATGAAGGGGGTGTAATCGGATTTTCAAGAGGGTATTGGCTGGTATGTATTCTGGAACCGCATTGCATAACCAAATCAATTCTGCCAGTTCCGGGAACGTGGAATCTGATTACAACAATATCCTTTGTTGGTTGGAATGATTTGTCGACTCGTGCGCCGCTTAACAGATTATTCAATTCATTACTTATTGTAAAAATGTCTACGTTAGACATGGATTTCATTGTTTAACACCTTTTTTAATCAATACCTTAATATATTATAATCACTAAAATTATATTAATATATTTAATTCAATGGAGGATATAAATGGACACTACTATTAAAGTTACAGCTATTCATATTGTTTTTGGTCTTATTGCTGCTTTACTTTCAACCGCTTTAACTTTAGGCTGGTTCGGATTTAAAAATGACGTATTTGCATTGTTCATTGCAGTAATTATCTTATATTTTGTAGGTCAATTTTCTCAAAAACTTGCTGGAGATGAAATTTCCGGATTTTCCCAATGGTTATGGGACGGAATATCACCATTCTTCTTTACATGGGTTATTTCATTTACATTATTCGTAATGTACTTATAATCCCCCGTAGAAAATCCAAATAAATACTATTATTAATGCTGTAATAAGCAAGACTGGAGCTATAATTTTACTGACGGCCACAACTGAACTGATTGTTGATATGAGTTCAGTTGAGTTTTTAGGCCCGAACGTATTGAGATTCTCAATTTTTTCGGTTCCAGTTCCAACTTCTACTTTTTCTAAATCATTTATTGCTTCTTGAATACTTATTTTCACATATTCTATGATTTCTTTTCTTTTTGCAATTCCGACAGGATTGTATCCTCTTGAAAGAGTATTTACTGTGTGTGTATCAGTTGTCATAACTTCTATTTCATCGATATCCAAATCACGAACAGCATCAATTATTTCCTGTCTGAACCCTATCTCCATATTGTTGGAGTCGAATAGCACAAATGCGGTTCTTTGATTGTCAACTTCAAGAACCATTGTCTTTAAACCGCTTTCTCCAATTCCTTCATGCTTGTCAAGTGTTCCCATGTCATTCGCATTACAGCCAATTTTAATTTCATACTGGTCCTGATTAGGATTTATTGTGTCAATAACGTCAATCAGCTGAAATACTTCAGAATTTCCAGGTAAGACTTCACCGCTTTCCGGAGTAAAGGAATTATGACAGTCCACGATAATGGAATCCTTTACGTTGCATCGGTTTCTGCTTTGAGCCATCATTGTAAGTCCAACGCCGAATTCAATGTCATCAACAGCTTCAGGAGCGAATGTGGATAAGATCACCATGCCCTCATTGAAGAACTGAACTCCAATGTTTGCTTTGCCTGATGTGTATCTGACAAATTTGCTTGCTGTTGGAGAGTATTTGATTTTATCCAGACCATTTTTAACTGATTTTTCCACTTTATCTATTTCAGATACTGCAATCGGGTTAAAATCGTGTGTGGACGGACCGTGTGCAACCATAGTAAAGAAGTCAAACTTATTGGCGAGAATGGTCGGCATATTTGATCCTCCTAAATCGCCTAGAGGGCCCGGATGAACTGATGGTGAAATAAATAACGCTTTTATTCCATTTTCTGTTTTAAAACTGACAAATGTGACTATTGTATCAATCGCTTCACTCATGTTTTCAAACAGGCCTTCGAGTGAATTTGATCCTTCGTTCATGTGTGCAATAAATAAACTTAATAAATCTAAAACCCCTATTCCCAAATTTTTCTTGAAAGGGGAGGCAATAACCTTAATAAATGCATAAATGGCTAAAACGAATATGATTGCAGCAATTGCCGCTTTGATTATTACCTGGAAAATTACCGGTCCGATGAAGCTTGTATCTATAAACAGGAATGTTATGAGGATATACATTGTCATTATAAGCACAGGCTGAATTAAGCCGGTAATGGCAGCAACAGCAAATCGGACTTTTGATGTTGCCCAAAAGACTAATGTATTAAAACCGTAAATCAAAACAAGTGCAAACAGTGCGGAATTTATAAAAATATCAATATTTATAATTCTTGAGATAACGCAGCCGATAAGAACCATAATTCCAAGCATAGTCATTGACAATCCTGATAAAAACATGGAATGCTTTATTTTAAGATTAATACCATGAAGGGAACTTATTACCTGCTGGTTTAATGCTCCGCTCATTATTGTTGCAGTTCCCAAAACCATTAATCCGAATAATCCTCCGAAGATTATATCTTCCAATATGCTTGGACTTGGAGTTAAATCTATTAAAAAATAAGCGCTTCCAATTAAAAAACTTAGAATAAGTATTCCCAGAATATTATATTTTGTTTTCGGAAGTGTTTTTATATATTTTGACAATCCTGCAACACTGCTCATACTTGACATAATTTTCCTCAGTATTATTTATAACCATTAATTTTATTAAAGCTAAAAAATTTATATAATTATAAGTTTGTATTATTATTAAATATATTTTTACTTGATGGTGAATAAAAGATGGAAAAAAAATTAAGTGTTCCAATTAAAGATGATAGTTTATCTGATTTAAAAGCGGGAGATGTAGTTTATTTAACTGGAAATATTTTAACCGCTCGTGATCAGGCTCACAAACGTATGATAGAACAGGGAGCTCCATTGGACATTACCGGTGCAGCGTTATTCCATGCAGGGCCGATTATAACAGAAGAAGACGGCAAATATGAGATGGTGGCCGTTGGTCCGACCACTTCCATGAGAATGAATCCATATCAAAGTGATGTATTGGATATGGGGGCTAAAATAGTTATAGGAAAAGGTGGAATGGACGATACCGTACGTGAAGCTTTAATCAGAAATAAGGCCATTTATGTGGTGGCTACCGGAGGATGTGCTGCATTATATGTCGATTCCGTTGAGGAAATTGAAAGTGTTGACTGGCTTGACCTTGGGATGCCTGAAGCAATGTGGAACTTAAAAGTTAAAGATTTTGGACCGCTTATAGTCGCTATGGATAGTGAGGGAAAAAGTCTTTATGACTGATTATAAAAATACTTATATATAAGATTGGTTTATAGTATATTTTACATTATCATGATTATCATGAAACTTTAAGGATGTGTTATTAATGACTAATATTGACGAAGCTGCTGAAAAAAAATTAAAATCAAGAATGACAAAAATTAGGAAATGTAACAGGGAACCGGAAGAAAAAGAAAAGTTTTCCCAAAAATTCGGAACTTCTTTTGAAATTGAATTCCAAAACAAAAACCCTGACAAACTTAATGACGGAATAACTATTTTTACAAGTCCGGAAGGTAAAGTGCTATTTGCAGAATATTCCTACATTATTCCTGAAACCGGGGAATACACTTCCGTAGACATTAATGAAAAGCAATTAAAATCAATTATTGAATTTTTTGAAGATTATAAATTACAATTAGACGATTCTGATTAGATGATTGTTAATAGTTCATTAGATGAAGTCAAAAAAAGGGAAAACGCTCTTTCAATAATTAAAAACATTGTTGAAACTAAAGGCAGAGATTCTCTATTTGACTTAACTGGTTTATCTGGAGGATTCATTGCAAATCCTTCTGAATTAAGTCTTTTGGAAACTTATGTTGGTCCAGCTATCTTTGAAGAGGCACTTCAGGAAGTTGGAATTGAGCATATGGGTGGGGAGAAAGTTCTTCCATTGAACAGGACTTCCTCAGGCATATTGGCTACTATTCTGACATTAGTAAAAAAAGATTCAAATGTGGTTCACTATCTTGCTGAATTACCTGCACATCCATCAATACCAAGAAGTTGTAAGCTAGTTGGTGCAAAATATTTCGAAACCGATGTTTTTGATGAGTTTTCAATACCTGAAAATACTTCACTGGTTATAGTTACAGGTTCCACCATGGACCATAAGGTAATAGACGAAGATGAGTTCAGAAAAGTAATTGAAATGGCTCATGAAAAGGACATTCCCGTAATGGTTGATGATGCGTCCGGTGCAAGACTTAGGACTGTTGTATTCAATCAGCCTAAAGCGTGCGATTTGGGTGCAGATATTGCAATAACAAGTACCGACAAACTTATGCCAGGTCCTAGAGGAGGGCTTATGGCAGGCCGTAAAGAGTTAATCGATGAAATCAAGGTCAAAGTCAATCAGTTCGGACTTGAAGCTCAGCCGCCTGCAGTGCTTGCAATGCTGAATGGTATAAAAAATTTTAATGAAGAAAATCTTATAAACAGTTTTGATAGAAAAGATCAGCTGTTTGAGCTTTTATGCAAACAATTCAATAATTTTGAAAAGACACCTACAGGTGTTATGATTTCAGCTGAAGATTTGGCTGATGAAATTGAAATTTCCCACAACCTGTCAGACAATGACTTGGCTTTTATCCTTGCATTCATTTTATTAAAGGATTATGGAATAATCACAATTCCTGCGGTCGGAATGCCTGGTGCATCAGCTACAATAAGATTTGATTTGTCAACAAGCGATGCATTTAATTTTGATTTAATTGATTTGTCAAAAAAAATAGAAGCTTCATTTGAAAAATTACTTGATGTAATCACAAATGAAGAAAAATGTAGGGAGATTGTATTTAGTTTTTAATTATACATTCTCCAGAAATTACTTTTTCTAAGGTTCCGTCGATTTTTTCAACGACTAATGCCCCTTCTTTGCCGATACCTATTACATAACCATCGAAATATTTATTGAACGGTTCTCTTACCTCAACGATTTTTCCGATTGTGTATGAACGTTTTCTCCATTCTTTTAGAATGTCTTCGTATCCGCCGGCAATGAACTGGTCACTAATTTTTTCAAATTCTTCCAGGAATAATCTGATTAAAAGATTTTCGTCGCCTTTTCTTCCAAGTTCTTTTTCGAGTGTTGTTGTTCCTTCTTTTAATTCTTCCGGGAAGTCGTCTAGGTTTAAGTTTGCATCAATTCCAACACCAATAATGATGTTTTCAATTGTATTGAATTTTGCTATGGCTTCTGTTAGAATTCCGCAGACTTTCTTGCCGTTTATCATTATGTCATTAGGCCATTTGATTTCCGGATTTTCAACGCCTATCTTTTCAAGGGTCTTTGCAACAGCAACTCCGGTAGCCAGTGTAATGAGCGGAAGTTTGGAATGGTCTACGTTTGGGGTTAATATGATAGATAGCCATACTCCTCCTAATGGGGATTCCCAAGCTTTTCCGGATCTTCCTCTTGCGGCAGTTTGTTTTTCGGAAATTACCACACTTCCGTTTTCGGCTCCATTGGCTGATAGAAATTTAGCTAGTGTGTTGGTTGAATTCACTTCATTGTAGATAAATAAATTCTTACCGACATATTTTGTGTTCAAGTCTTTTGAGATTTCAGATTCCTTAATGTGGACAGTTTCCTGTTTACCTATGTCCTGGATTAAATTAGAAAATTCATTAATGTCAATGTCCTTGATTTCATTAATGGTTTCTTCAGAAACTTTGCCTTCCTTTTTCAATAAGTTAATTATTTCGTTTTTCATTATAATCCCCAGGGAGTATTATTTTCTATGCATTTGTTTTGATTTAGCAGTGTTTAGATAAGATCCGACTGCTGCAGAAATTGCTGCTATCTTTTTAGCAGGCATGAAAGTTGATTTCAATTTGTTTACATATTCAAGGTCTTCAGCAATGACGTTTACCATTTCATCTTCAATTCCTTTTTTATATGTGTCGATAAAGTGAGTGTTCAAGTCACCGGAAACGAAATTAGGGTTACGCAATACCGCTTTATGGAATGGTATTGTTGTTCTGACACCTAAAATGATGTATTCGCTTAATGCCCTTTTCATCTTGTTGATGGCGTCATTCCTGTTTCTTCCATAGGTAATTAATTTGGATATCATTGAGTCATAAAATGGAGGAATTGTATAATTCATGTATACTCCACTGTCCAAACGAACACCAGGTCCACCCGGAGACCTGTATCCTGTAATCTTACCCGGATTTGGTGCGAAATCGTTTAAAGGATCTTCCGCATTGATACGGCATTCAATTGCATGACCGGTTACCTGAATGTCCTTTTGCTCATAGGTTAATTCGTCACCGTTTGCAATTTTAATCTGTTCCTTAATCAAGTCTGTGTTGGTGACCAATTCGGTAATCGGATGCTCTACTTGAATACGAGTATTCATTTCAAGGAAGTAGTATTCTCCATTGTCATATAAGAATTCAACAGTTCCAGCACTTTTATATCCGATATATTCGGCAGCTTTAACTGCGCTTCCACCCATTTCTTCCCTTAACTCTTCAGTCATGATTGGGGAAGGTGCCTCTTCGAGAAGCTTTTGGTGTCTTCTTTGGATTGAACATTCCCTGTCGGCTACATGAATCACGTTTCCATGTTCGTCTGCTAACAGTTGGAATTCAATGTGACGTGGTTTTTCAAGGTATTTTTCAATAAATACGGTTGAATCACCGAAGTTGGTTGAAGCAACAGATTGTGTTGATTCAATTGCGCGAACAAGTTCTTCCTCTTCATAAACTGCGCGCATACCGATTCCCCCACCACCTGCTGAAGCTTTAACAATAACAGGATATCCGATTTGGCGGGCTATTTCTTTAGCTTCCTCTATATCGGTTACTCCTTCAGGTGTACCTTCAATAACCGGAACTCCAGCTTTTTTCATAAGGGCTTTGGATGTAATTTTATCTCCCATCTTATTGATTACATCTCCGCTAGGTCCAATCAGTTTAATGCCATTCTTTTCACATTCTTCACCCAATTTAGGATTTTCAGCTAAAAAACCGTAACCAGGGTGTATTGCATCAGCACCTGATTCGATAGCTATGCCCATAATTTTTTCGATATTCAAATATGATTGTGAAGGTGAAGGATTTCCTAAAGGATAACTTTCATCTGCATAATTTGTGTATAGAGAAGAAGCATCAGCATCAGAGTAAATAGCTACACTTTTAATATCAAGTTCACGACAAGCACGCATGACTCTTATTGCTATTTCTCCCCTATTTGCAATTAATACTTTTTCAAACATTTGAAACCTCTTAGTAATTTCTATTAATATATAATTTTATATTACATGATATATTAAATATTTGATTAATGAAGAAAATTACTCGTAAAAAACATTTAGAAATGAAACTCCAATCAGTTCCATACCATCCAAATCCTGATGTGACTCTTGAACAGTACACCACACCTTCAGTTATTGCATCAGACCTATTGTGGAATGCATATGGGTTGGGGGATGTGGAAGGTAAAAATATTCTTGATTTAGGTTGCGGAACCGGTATTTTTGCTATTGCTTCCTCATTGCTTGGCGCTAGTCTTTCTGTTGGAGTTGATATTGACGGCAAGTCAATTGATGTTGCGAAGGAATTTTCTCAAAAACTTAAATTAGATAATATCTCATTCGTATGCGGGGACGTATGTGATTATAATGCCGATTTTAAAATCGATACAGTTTTCCAGAATCCTCCTTTCGGATCTCAGAAAAATGCAAAAAAAGGTCAGGATATCAAATTTGTCAAGAAGGCATGCGAGTTAAATGCTGATGTTTTATACTCTTTTCATATGGCCTCCAGTGAGGAATTTTTAATAAACTATTACAATGACAATAATCTTGAAATTTCACATCTTTTCAGGTATAAATTTCCAATTCCGAAAATTTACGATTTTCATACTAAAGAAAAAGCTGATGTTGATGTTATAGTTATAAGGGCAATTTTTTAAGTTTATTTTTTTTTAAAAAATATATTTTTTCTCATTTTAAATCCAAAAAACAATACCTTTATATAGGGGATGTCATATATTTAATATTAATATATTCTCTGAGTATAAAAAAGTTGGTAGCATATAAGAAGCTACAGATATTATAATTGATATAATATCTTGTAAATGTGTAAGTCTATTTAGTGATAGCTATGTAAATGTAGGGTAATCTTTATATAGTTTACTTTTCAAAGAGTATACTAATGTATAAAGATGAGCTATCTATATTTATTCCAAATTCATTTCTTTCTGAATCTAAAGATCTTAAAATTCGTACTTATAAAGTAGGCATTTTAGGAAGGGCTTTAGCTATTTTTCAAGCAGATAACGTGATTATTTACAATGATAATCATGATAAAAATGAAGATGGTCTAGATGATGGAGAATTTATTGCTGAAGTTTTAAATTATATGAATACCCCTCAGTATCTGAGGAAACAGGCTATTCCTATAAAACCTGAACTAAGGCATGTTGGTATTCTTCCACCGCTTAGGACTCCTCATCATCCTGTTAATAGTCAACCAGACGTGGGGGATTATAGACAAGGTTTTACTGTTAAGAGAAATAAGAAAGGTACTTTTGTTGATATAGGTATGGATAAACTTGCATTCTGTAAAGAGCAACTTTCAGTTAAAAGAATTTTTGACTTTAAGATTACTAAAATTGCTAAGAAAGAAGTAATAGTCACACCTGAAAAACCAGATGACAGTTACTGGGGATATAATGTAATATCCTCTAAAAAGAGTCTTAAAAATAGCTTAAAATTAATTAAACCGGATCTTGTTGTGGAAACTACAAGATATGGAGATTATATTGATTCTATTTTTGATGAATTAAAACATAAAGTAGATGAATGTAAAAGTATTGCTATTTTA
>OMSA01000075.1 GCA_900313645.1 uncultured Methanobrevibacter sp. | reverse complement strand
GTCATCAGCAATAATTTCAACTAATTTATCCTTATTTTTATCAATCATTGCTTGTTGAAATTCAATGAAGCGATTAACAATTTCACAATCAACTTCACTAAATGATTTTTCACAAATAAGTTCCACATCAGACATAATATACTTTATTAATAAATAAATACAAATTATTTACTGTATGAATGATTAATAGGTGGTGAAAATATTAGCGAAATTCCAGATTTAAACTTAGAAAAAACAAAATTAGACATTACGGAATTCATCAAGACAAAAGTATCTGAAGCTAATGCAGACGGAATTGTTGTAGGCTTGAGTGGAGGAATCGACTCAACACTTGTTGCATACCTTGCATGTGAAGCATTGGGTAAGGATAAAGTATTTGGAATTATCATGCCTTCCACTACAACACCAACAGACGATAAACTTCATGGAATTACAATAGCTCAAAGATTAGGAATAAACTATAAGGAAATAGCTATTGACAGCATTCTGAATGAATATTTATTAATGACACAGCTTGAAAAGGATGAATTGGCTATAGGCAATCTGAAGGCCAGAATTAGAATGTCAATCATTTATTATTATGCAAACGCTTATAATTACCTTGTCAGCGGAACAGGTAATAAAAGTGAAATTCTTATTGGTTACTTTACAAAATACGGTGACGGAGCTTGTGATATTGAACCTATAGGAGATTTATACAAAAAAGAAGTGTATGACTTATCAAAATTACTGGATGTTCCTCAAGAGATTCTCGATAAGCCTCCAAGAGCAGGTTTATGGAATAATCAGACTGATGAAGAGGAAATCGGAATGAGTTATGATTTAATTGATCAAATTCTATATTTATACACTGAAAAAGATAATGAAAATACTGAAATCGCTGAAAAATTAGACATTTCAGCTGATGAAGTTGATATGATTATTACTAAAGTTATAAGGAGCAAACATAAAAGTAAAGTTCCTGAAAGCCCTAAAAAAACAATTATATAATGGTGATTTAGTGAGCGAAAATATTGAAAAAAAATGGCAGAAGAAATGGGCTGATGCAAAACTATTTGAATCTGACCCAGATGAAAGAGAAAAATTATTCATTACAGTAGCTTTCCCTTATCCGAGTGGAGCAATGCACATTGGACACGGACGTACCTATACTGTACCTGATGTTTATGCAAGATTTAAGAGAATGGAAGGTTACAATGTACTGTTCCCGATGGCATGGCACGTGACCGGTGCTCCGGTTATCGGAATTGCCGACAGGATTCAAAGAAAAGACCCATGGACCCTTGACTTATACGAAAGAGTGCATGGAGTTCCAAAAGAAACCTTGCCAAAATTGGAAGACCCTGAATTTATCGTGAAATACTTCTCAACAGAATATCATGAAGTAATGGAAGAGATGGGTTATTCAATTGACTGGAGAAGGGAATTCAGAACAATTGACCCTACCTACAAAAAATTCATTGAATGGCAAATTACAACATTGCATGAAAAAGGATTGGTTGCAAAAGGAGAGCACCCTGTTAAATACTGTCCGAACTGTGACAACCCTGTTGGAGACCATGATTTACTTGAAGGTGAAGGTGTTGGCGTTAATGAATTAACCCTTTTAAAATTCCCAATTGAGGATAAAATTCTAGTGACCGCTACACTCAGACCTGAAACAATTGTTGGGGCAACAAATATCTGGCTAAATCCTGATGTTGAATATGTGCTCGTTGACGCTGAAGGCGAAAAATGGGTAATTACAAAAGAAGCTCACTATAACTTATCAAATCAAATCAAAGATTTGGATATTATTGAAGAAATAAATCCTAATGATTTAATCGGTAAAATGGCAACAAACCCATTTACCGGTGATGAATTACCAATATTCCCTGCAAGTTTCGTCAGTGCAAGCTACGGTAGTGGTGTTGTATTTTCAGAACCTGCCGATGCTCCGGCAGATTACATCGCTCTTCAAGATTTGAAAAACAACGATGAGATGATAGCCAAATACAATCTTGAAGGAATCATTGAAAACGTTGAACCAATACCAGTATGTACACTTAAGGGATACGGTGAAATTCCTGCAGCAGACATTATCGAACGCTTGGGAATTACCGATCAAAACGATGAAAAATTACACGAAGCAACCAATGAATTATACAAACAGCAACACAGTAAAGGTACAATCATAGAAAGCATTCCTGGCTTCGGCGGTAAAAAAGTTAGATTTGCCCGTGAAGAGCTAAAGGAAAAACTGATTTCAGACAACATGGCTACAATCATGTACGACTTTGCAGAAAGGCCTGTTGTTTGCAGATGCGGTAACAATTGTGTTGTTAAAATCATGGATGACCAATGGTTCATGAAATACGGAAACGAAGAATGGACCGAAAAAACATTAAAAGTTCTCGAAGGCGAAACAATCATTCCAAAAGAACTTAAAAATAACTTTGATTATTACATAAACTGGTTGGACGACTGGGCATGTTCCAGAAAAGTGGGACTTGGAACAAGACTTCCTTGGGACAACCAATGGTTAATCGAACCTTTAACCGACTCAACCATTTACATGTCCTATTATTCAATAGCAAAATACTTGAAGGACATGAATCCGGATGATTTGAACCTTGCATTCTTTGATAAGGTTTTACTCAACAAGGATTCCGGTGAAATTACTGTTCCTGCCGACAAAGTTAAAGAAATCCAAGATGAATTTAACTACTGGTATCCGCTTGACTGGAGATTATCCGCTAAAGACCTTGTCGGAAACCACTTAAGCTTTTTAATGTTTGCTCACAGTGCAATTTATCCTGAAGAAAAATGGCCTAAAGGAACCGTAGTATTCGGAATGGGTCTTTTAGAAGGAAATAAAATGTCCTCTTCAAAAGGAAACGTGATTCTTCTAAAAGATGCAATCAACGACTACACTGCAGATGTTGTAAGGCTTTTCCTTATGGCTTCAGCTGAACCATGGCAAGACTTTGACTGGAGAGAAAAAGAAGTTCTTGGAACAAAAAGGAGACTTGAATGGTTTAGAGAATTTGCTGATAGAATTGAAGAAATCAAAGGTTCACCTCTTGATTTAAGCAACATTGAAGAAGTTGAATTAACCCGTACAATTGATTTGTGGATGATTAGCCAACTCAATCAACACATCAAAAACTCAACTGAGGCTTTGGAAGTCTTCCAGACAAGACAGGCTCTACAAGATTCATTATTCCTGCTTAAAAAAGATGTTGACCACTATCTATACCGTGTAAAACACTTGCTTGACTCACAGGACCCTGCAATAATCTACGTATTATCAACTGTTCTGGAAGCATGGATTAGGCTTTTAGCACCGTTCACTCCACACACTTCTGAAGAGTTATGGAGCAGTTATGGTGGAAAAGGATTTGTAAGCGAAGCCAGCTGGCCTGAAGCAGATGAATCATTAATCAGCGTTGAAATTGAAAAATCAGAAGGACTTGTTGAAAACATCATCAAAGATATTGCACACATCAAGCAGATGGTCGGAGATGAAGTTTCCAAAATCCACATTTACCTTGCCCCTGACTGGAAATGGGAATTGTACAAAATAGCTGATGAAGTTGGAAAACCTGATATCGGTCAGATTATGGGAAGAGCTATCGGAGCTAAAATCTATGATGATAAAAAAGAAATTGCAATGGTGGCTAAAAAGATAGGTAAGGAAATTACCAAAACAAGATACATCGGTAAAATTAATGAGGAAGAAATTCTCAGCGATGCGCTTGACTATATAAAAGAAGAATGTGGAAATGATGTAGTCATCCATACAGATGATTCATATGACCCACAAAATAAGGCCAGAAATGCAATGCCTTATAAACCAGCTATTTTTATGGAATAGATTTTCTATTCCTCTATTTTACTTTTTTTCTCTTTATACTGACTAAATATTTGACCGATTCCGATGTATTGAACGATAAATATTAAGAAAAAGAACACCGCATCTAAAAGATTGTCTAAAATTTCAAAACGAAGAACGGGATGGTTTAATAAAAATGTTAAAATGATAATTGATAAGATAATTTTTGTATAATCAATTATATATGACCTCCAACCGATTATATCAATGACACGTTTTATTTTGCGAAAATTGAATGAATTTTCTAATTTACCGTCATCAGCCAGACTGCCTAATGCAATTTCCATGAAAAATACTGTAATGTAGACTACAATTATGCTTGAAAGTACAAAAATTGTAAAGCTGACAGGATCATGATGTCTAAACAGATACATTGTTTTACTGTAATTTAAGAAAAATTCTTTGATATTAAAAGAATCAGGGAAGTTCAAATTAACTGAAATCAAAAACAAAAGAAAAGTTTGAATAAAATAATAAAACAGTGAAATTATACTCCCTTTAACTCCAAATATAAGTGTTTGAAAAGGCATTATTTTAGGTAATCTAACTCCGCCATTAATAACATCACGAGTTACCTGCAATCCATAACCCATCATAATTAAAGACATCAAGGAGAAACCAACTAAAACTGAATCCACAATATCAGACAAAATCTGACATAGGAACATTAAAATCAATACGAATATGAAAAAGAATATGTTATATGTACTGTATTCAAAAGATTTCTTGATTATTTTTATTGGCATTTTACTCCTCTTTAGAATTGACGTAATTACAGTTTTCTTGCAAACATTAAATATCCGCTATGGCCTACCATACGTGTTTTTGGTCTTACTCCCTGAGTTCTGACTTCCAGACCCCTTTCCAGTATTTCAATTATTTCAATGTCATAAAAGCCCAATTTTTTAGCGATGCGATAGGAAATTTCAGCCTGGTCAACATAAGGTGCATATACACACAACCATCCACCAACATTTAACGCCTCCAAAACATCCTCAAATATTTCAAACGGTTTAGGTAAATCCAAAAAGACCAGATCGATGTTTTCTTCATCAATACCCTCTTTAATGTCTTTGTTTTTAACCTCAATATTTGTTATTCCAAAATTATCAATGTTTTTCTTGGCAACTTCAGCAAAGTCTTCGCGTATCTCGTATGTGTATACCTGACCTTCACTTCCCACAACATTTCCGAAATTAAGTGCAATAGCTCCTGCACCGGTTCCTGCGTCAACTACCCTTGAACCTGCGCCCAATCCGGTATGGGCTAAAACCTGTCCGATATCCTTTTGGATTAAAATTGAACAGCGCCTGTCCATAATGTCAATGAAATCGTTGACATTCGGTTTCATGATTTTGAATGTGTGGTCAAGATGACTTTTTACTTCATCACCTATTTCAGCTTCATCTAAAACATCAGATTTTATGATTCCCAAATCGCTTTGGAATTCCATTCCAGGCTTTAGAACATACTTTTTACCACGTTCATCTAAAATCATCTTCATTCTTGTAACTCCGCTAACCTTTTAACTCTTTTAAGTGAATCCGGGTGTGTGGAAAACAATTCCATAAGTCCGTTTTTTCTTGAAATTTTAACATCAGCATTGAGAAGTCTTTTTAATTCCTCATCTGTGATTTTTCCATCCCCGTCAAAGTCTATTTGCTGGAAATCAGTGACGTCATTTTTAGCATTGTTTACATCATTTACAAAGAAAGCCCTGTTGGTATTCACTTCATCGATTGTTTCCTTGCTGCATCTTGAAGCACCATAGGACAGCTTATATAATGCAGATACCAATGCGGCAGGACGGTTTCCAAACTCCACACTTGCCTCATCGGCATAGTATTCACGGGTTCTTGAGATGAACAGCACCAGCACCTGACCCAGCAGATAGAACAGGTATCCCAATATTCCTATAAGAATTCCGCCGCCGTTCCTGCTGTCGCCTGAAAAGAAGAATGACAGTGCAATGTAATAACAAATCATTGGAATGACACTTACGGCCGCAGTCACAATCATGTCATTATGTTTAATGTGACCCATTTCATGGCCTAAAACTGCTCTTAGTTCCTCACGGTCAAGCAGGCCTAAAATCGGACGGGTAATTGCAATATGTCCGCTTGGCAAATGCATTTGGAATGTTAATCTCAGACAATCCCAATTCAGGTTTTTTAACACCCGCTTCATCAGCAAGTTCCTGCAGCATCTGATGAATATGAGGTGCTTCAGCTTCTGACAGTGGCCTTACGTTCATTGAACGTTTAACAAGGCTTGGTCCGAACCAGTATTGTAGGAATACAATTACTATACTTACTCCAAAGTAGAATTTCCAGCTGCTAATTCCCAAATACCTTGCAACAAGCATTATCAGGAAATACACAATTGTAAACATTAAAACGGATGTCACTATCATCCGCAGTCTTAGTCTCCATGTTCCTCTCATAGTATCACTATCCTATTTTTTCTTCACTGATTGGGCCATTAGCTGACCAGTAAGCTTCATAGATTCCAGGCTCATGCTGCCCGCCTGAAGTGGAAATGACTGATCTGTAAATCGGGTTTCCATCTTCATCATATTCTCCAGTTTCATAATCCTTTTGCCAATCGTCATAATGCTTTTGAGAATTATCTTCACTCAAAGTAGCATTAACAACCTTATCAGATTCATTTGTTTGATTGGCTGTATCATTAACGGCATTAACCGGATTATTTTGACCATTAGACATTAAAAAGAATCCTAATCCTGCGATAAGGATTATAATAATGATTAATAAAATTCCGATAATTACATTATTACTCTTCAAATGCTCACCTCAATTA
>OMSA01000037.1 GCA_900313645.1 uncultured Methanobrevibacter sp. | reverse complement strand
TTCTGCAAATGCGTTTACAGCTAATTGTTCTCTTCCAGAAATGGATTCTGCGTAATCTTTGAGTTTTTTAGCCATTGCAATTTCAGGAGCTCCTCCACCTGCAACAACTTTGTCGTCTTCTACGGTAGCAGCAACTACACCGATTGCATCTTCGATTGCTCTTACGATTTCGTCAACGATGTGTTTGGTACTTCCTCTTACGAATAAGGTTACGGATTTTGCACCGGAACATTCTTCTACGAAGATCATGTCGTCACCGGAGATTTTTCTTTCTTCTACGGTTCCAGCAATACCTAAATCGTCAGCAGTTAAGTCATCTAAGTTAGTAATAACGTTAGCGCCAGTAGCTCTGGATAATTTTTCAATATCTGATTTTTTAACTCTTCTTACTGCTAAAACGCCAGCTTTGGATAAGTAGTGTTGTGCTAAGTCATCAATACCTTTTTGTGCGAATAATACGTTAGCTCCTGCATCAACAACTTTGTCAACCATGTCTTTAACCATTTTTTCTTCTTGTTCAATGAAAGCTTGCATTTGAGCAGGGTCAGTAATGGTAATTTCAGCGTCCATTTCAGTTTCTTTTACTTCTAATGGAGTGTTGACTAATGCGATTTTAGCGTCTTTGATTTCAGATGGCATACCTGGGTGTACTCTTTCTTTGTCTACAATTACACCTTCAACTAAGTTGGATTCTTCAACAACAGCTCCATCTTTTTTCTCGATTTTGATGTTATCAATATCAACATTGCCGTCTTCTTCAACAGCTTCTACAGCGTCAACAATTAATTTTGCTAAAGGTTCACGTGCAGCTTCAGTTCCTTTACCAGTCATAGCAGTCATAGCTACTTTTAATAAGGTTTCGGAATCAACTTCATCGATAGCGATTTCGTCTAAGATTTCTTGTGCTTTTTCAGCTGCTTTTCTGTATCCCATAGCAATGATAGTTGGGTGAATGTCAGAGTCGAGTAAAGCTTCAGATTTTTTCAATAATTCACCTGCAATGATTACTGCAGTAGTAGTTCCGTCACCGACTTCGTCTTCTTGGGTTTTAGCTACTTCTACGAGCATTTTTGCTGCAGGGTGTTCAATATCCATTTCTTTTAAAATAGTAACACCGTCGTTGGTTACTACAATGTCTCCAAGTCCGTCAACTAACATTTTGTCCATTCCTTTTGGACCTAAAGTAGTTCTAACAGTTTCAGCTAATACTTTTCCAGCTAAAATGTTATTTCTTTGTGCATCTCTACCGACAGACCTGTTAGTACCTTCCGGTAAAATAAAAATTGGTTGTCCTTGTGCCATTAATAATCACCTTTTTTAAATTTTTAAATAATTAGATCAGTTTATAAAATCAACATGAAAAAAATAAGTTTATAGTGTTGAATAAACCTTTCTACATAATACATGAGTTTAAGGTTATATAAATACTTTATGGTATAAAGTAAATTAAAGTAAGAAAAAGAAAAAAAGAAAAAATTGCGGAAAAAAATCCTATGAAATAATGTAAAAGTTACTTCATATTTTCAACAGTGTTGAGTGCAAGCATGGGAAATATCAGTGCAGTGATTAACTAAATTGAAGGGTGAGTGAAAAAAATATTTTATGAAATGAGTGAGATAGATACTTCGCAGTAAAAATAAAAAAATAGAAAAAAATAATAGATAAATTTATCTACGTTGTTTTTTCTCTAATCTGAAAGGAGGAGTCCTTTCCTGAGTTTCATAAGCTTCTTGTTCTTCTTGTAAGTCATTGAAAAAATCATTGATTTCTTCTAATCTTCTGATTTTATCATCTTTTTTAGATAACTCTTGTTGAAGCTTCATATAGTCATTACGAGAAACAGTTTGTTCCTTGAGATATCTGATTTCATTATCCTTGACATTAATCTCATTTTGCAATTGAGTTTGAAGGTTCAGGTAATCCTCTTTTGAAACAGATCTTTCTTTTAAATATTCGATTTCACTGTTTCTTGCATCGATTTCAGTATTGAATCTGTTTTGAAGATTTATGTAGTCCTGTTTAGGAACAGTGTTCTGTTTTAAATCAATTATTTGGCTATCCAAACCTTTGATTTCAGAATCAAATTTGTACTGCAAATCGTCATAATCCTGTTTAGGAATGGAACCTTGTTTCAAATTAGCAATTTCAACATTCATTGCATTGATTTCAGCCTCGAATTGAGTCTGAAGAGAAATATATTGGTCTTTAGGAATAGTTTGTTGTTTTAAGATATCCAATTCGGAATTTTTCTGATTGATTTCGCTTTCTTTAATGCGAATTTCATTATCTTTAAGTTCAAGTGCCTTTTCAAGCTCTAAAATTTCGGTTTGGGATTCAACGTTATTTTCTAATTTGATAAGACGGATTTTATATTCATCAATGGATCTAGAAAGAGTATTAATTTGAGCTTCTTTTTCGGCAATGAGTTTATAAGATTCGTTTAATCTTTCATTCACGTCAGCTAATTCTTGTTTTTTGTATTCTCTTAGCTGTTCTGCAAAATATTCTTTAATTTCATCAAGGGAATTGTTAACATAATCCAGTTCATAGATTCTGTCCTCTTGATTTTTGATTAGAATATCCTTTTCTTCAATCTGTTTTTTCAAAAGATTAATTTCGTCTTCTGCTTTAAATTTAATAACAGAAACTTCTTTTTCTTTGTCTACAATATCTTTTTCGAGTTCTTTAATCCTTTGGGGAGCATTATCGTTTGCCCGCTCCACTTCAAGCTGTGTTAATTCTAATTTAATGGTATTAAGCTCTAATAGGCAAGACCGAACTAAAGATTGTAGCGTATCTTTTTCAGCATCAATTCCTATTTCCATTCTATCCCTTAGTTAACATTTTATCCCAATATCGATTTCAAATTATTGTAAAATAATGAATTTGAAAATTCCGATATATTGTACAATATAATTCCTTGATATAAATTATTAATTTTATACTATTTAAATTAAACCCTTAAATTAACTAAAAAATAAAATTAAAAACAATAAGAAAACAGATAGAAAAATCAGAAAATTTAAAAAAAAATAGAAAAAATAAATTGATAAAATTAGAGTATTTTATCATTTATCAATTCAGCATTCAATATTGATGCTCCAGCAGCACCACGTATAGTATTATGTCCAACTAAAACATACTTAAAACTATTATCAAATGCAGAGTCTTTTCTCAACCTACCAACAGTAACAGCCATACCATTACCGGCATTTCTGTCCATTCTAGGTTGTGGCCTGTCAGATTCTTCTTTGACAATTACTGGATTTTCAGGAGCTGAGAATAAATTTAACTCTTGAGGCAATCCTTTAAAGTTTGCCATTTTATCACTGACATCGGCAATGTCAAACTCTTCAGCCAATTCAATAAATACTGCCTCGGTATGGCCATCAATAACGGGAACCCTATGACATGATGCACTTAATTTGAAATCAGCATTGACAACTTTTTCCCCGTCAAATGAGCCTAATAAGTATAAGGATTCGCTTTCCATCTTCTCTTCTTCCCCACCGATGTAAGGAACAAGATTATCAACAATAGCCATTGATGGAACACCATTATAACCTGCACCAGATACAGCTTGCATTGTGGACACTCTTACGGATTTAACATCAAAATTATCGACAACAGGTTTTAATGTTAATGCCAAAGCAATAGTGGAACAGTTAGGATTGGTTACAATAAATCCGTCCCAGTTATTTTCCTTTTGCTGAGCATCAATCATGTCTAAACATTCTGGATTGACTTCAGGAATTACTAATGGTATATTTTTCTTCATCCTGTGTGCACTTGCATTACTTGCAACAACATAATCTTTTGCATATTCTTTTTCAACAGTAAGTGCAAAATCTGCAGGAAGAGAAGAAAATACAATATCAACATCATTATCCATAGCTTCAGGATTAGTTTCAATGACTTCTATATCCTTTACAGACTCAGGCATCTCATTATTCATATACCAAGTTGTTGCATCTTCATATCTTTTACCGGCAGATCTTGATGATGCCGCCAGTGCAGTAATTTCAAAATCAGGATGATTGTCAAGTAACTGAATAAATCTCTGACCAACCATTCCAGTTGCACCAAGTACTCCTACTTTAACCATATTAAACACCTAATCTAATCCTAAAACATCATTCATACTGCTGACAACACCTGTTTCAGCATTCGGAATGTATCTTATCGCTCTGATTACACCGGCAATAAACACTTCTCTTGTATGTGCCTGGTGTTTGAGCTCAATTCTTTCGCCATCTCCTACAAACATTACAGTGTGATCGCCGACGATGTCTCCACCACGAATAGCGTGGACACCAATTTCTTCAGCAGTTCTTTTGCCCACCAAACCTTTTCTTCCGTAAACTCCCACTTCTTCAGGGTCACGTTCCAATTCTTTAGCTATCACTTCAAATGCAGTCATAGCTGTTCCAGACGGAGCGTCCTTTTTCTGATTATGATGAGCTTCAATAATTTCAATATCAAAATCATATAATAATGGAGCCAATTTCTTTAATGTGTTGAAAAATACATTTACTCCAATTGCCATATTTGATGAAATGACTGCAGGAACGTTATTATCTTTAACATTTTTAATGTTGGATTCCATTTGCTCTTCACTAAATCCGGTAGTTCCGACAACAACTCCAACACCACAGGAAGTTGCAGTTTTAATTGTTTCCACTGCCGCATGAGCAATTGTAAAATCAACCAAAACGTCAGGTTTGGAAGCTTTTAAAGTTTCTTCCAATTTTTCAGAACCTGTGATTTCAACACCCAGCTCGCCAATTCCGGCTTGAAGGCCTGCATCTTTTCCTGCAAGAGGGGTGTTCGGCATTTCAATAGCTGCAACTACTTCCATATCAGACTGTTCAGAAATTTTTCTTATTATACCGGAGCCCATTCTTCCAGCAGCTCCAGTAACTGCTACTTTAATCATGTTATAACCTATTTAAATTAAATTTGAATCTTTTAATGCTTTTTTAAGTATTTCGAGATTTTCTTCTCTCATTTCCGCTAATGGTGCTCTAAGTGGTCCTGACGGAAGCCCCATAATATTCATTGCGGTTTTGACCGGTACAGGATTACTTTCAACGAAAAGAGCTCTGATTAACTCAAGCATTTCGTAGTGAAGTTCCATTGCACGGGTATAATCATCATTCAATATGCTGTCAACCATTAAAACCATTCTTTTTGCGTCAATGTTTGCTGATGCACTGATTACACCTGTTCCTCCAACAGCCATAATAGGCATTGTCAAGGAGTCCTCACCTGAAAGTATGTTGAAGTCATCTTCAAGGCCTTCGTGAGTGAGTGCTCTGTAAATGTCAGAAACTTTATCGACACTTCCGCTAGCCTCTTTGACTGCATCCACACCGTCGATTTTTGCAAGCTCCACAATAGTTTCAACATCCATATTGGTTCCTGTACGGGATGGAACATTGTAAGCTATAAGAGGAATATCAATTTTCTCAGCAATGCAACCATAATGGTCAATTAAACCTTGAGGTTGCGGTTTGTTATAATATGGAGTGATAAGTAATGCTGCATCTGCTCCAGCATCATAAGCATATTGGGTTAAGGAAAATGCTTCAGAAGTTGCGTTACTTCCGGTACCTGCTATGGTTTGAACTCTGCCATCAACTTCATCAACTAAAATATCTATGACCTTGTGATGTTCCTCATGTGAAATTGTAGCAGATTCCCCTGTGGTACCTGCGCCGACTAAACCATTAACGCCTTTTTCTATTAAGAAATTAATGTTGGACCTGAATCCCTCTTCATCAATCTCTTCATCCTGTGTGAATGGGGTTACCATTGCAACATATGTTCCTTCAAAATTCATTCTAAAACCTCATTAATTAATTCTCTTGCTTGTTCACCATCTTCCCAATTTACAAATAAAACAATTGCGGTTTGTGATGAAATAATTTCGACTATATTGATTTCATTTTTTCTAAGTGGTTCTGTAATATCTGAAATAATACCCGGAGTATCAATTATATCAGGACTTACAAATGTAATCATCGCAGTATCCCTTCCAAGGGATAAAGAACTTAAAACATCAGTTTCAACTACCACTTGATGTAATAAATGATAAGCTTTATTGGAGTCAGCCTTTTCAACAAACACGGTTATTGAGTTTTGACCTGCTGAAATACCAAAGATGTTAATATTTGAATCCGCGAGACTTCCGGTTAAACTGGCCATGAGCCCTGTGGTTTTAACCATCGCCTCACCAACAATTGCAATAAGAGAAATAGGATTTTTATACATTGTTACGCATTTCATCATTTCACCTTCATAAGGACCTACAATTCTGGTTCCCTTTGCAGATAAATCGCCATGGGCAAAATTGATGATTTTCGCAGATATTAATGGATCTTTATATTTTAGTGCATGAGGGTGGAGAACCTGTGCTCCATGAGTAGCCAAATCCCTCATTTCTTCAACTGAGATTTCATCCAATAATTGCGCTTCCTCAATTTTATTAGGATCGGTGGTCATTACACCTTCAACATCAGTGACGATAACTACTTCATTTGCATCCAGACAATGTCCGACCAAAAATGCAGTAATGTCACTTCCGCCTCTTCCCAAAGTAGTTATTTCCCCATTAGGGCCTTTACCTAAAAATCCGCAAATGACCGGGATTATACCTTGATTAATAAGGGTTTTAATACCTTCAATTTTTTTGTTAGTAGTTTTAAAATCAATTTGTGCTTCTAAAGAATTGGAATCAGTGATTATTGGCCATAATTCATGAAGAGGATCAATAAATTCTGACTTTACACCTAATGATTCAATAGTTGCTGAGAATAATCTAACACTAGTTAATTCGCCCATTGCCATGATGCCTGCCTTTTGCTTATCGGTAATGCCTGCACCAATAGCTTCATTGGATAAGCCAATGAGCTCATCAGTAGTTTTATTAACGGCTGAAACAACAACCACTACCTGACTACCTTTCATATACTCATTTACTACGGACTGCGCCGCTTTTTTAATCCTGGAACCATTTCCTACCGAGGTTCCACCAAATTTTGCTACTATTAAATCCATTAAGTTCACCTATTTCTTAAAATATTAATTGAATTTTTGCTAACATATCAATTAAACAAAATATACATATCTATTTTTATTTAACCATATTAATATACTTTAATTAAAATATCGACTAAAAGTTAAAAAAAAGTTGTAATAAAAAAAAGTTGTAATAAAAAAAGAGTAGAAAATATGAAAAAAGCTTATTCTTGGGTTTGTTCTAACCTTACAAGCCTTGTAACATATCCTGCAATTTTATTTCTTAAATGTTTAGTACTTACAGTTGAGTATTCTTGTACTAATTTTTTATTTTCTTCAAAATCAGTAGTGAAAACACCTTTGTGAGTTTCTATGAGTTCTTTTGCTAAACGTTTAACAAATGAAGTTCTAATATTGCCCATCAACATTCCTCCTTAAAATTTCTTTTTGCTCATTTTTACTTAAAATAGTCAGCATATTTACGATTTGATCAATAATATCAACATCAAGTCCTTTTTCTACAGACAACCTCTCAATCTTTTCATGAACTGCATCTTCCCTATTCTTATCATAAATAGGAATTCCAAGATACTCCTTGGAAAGTGCAATATCTTTCGCAAGAGAAGTTCTCTGAGAAATTAAATCGAATAACTCATTATCAATTTCATCAATACGCTTTCGAGATTCTCTGAGAAGTATTTCAGCTTCTTTTTCATTTTTAAAAGATTTTGTTTCCTCATTACTTTTCAAAAAATCACCAAATTGATAATAATATAATTTATTAAAATCATAGTATATAAACTATATGTTTAATTTGATTAAATTAATGAAAATTAAAATGTGTCATCTTTACTAAACGAAATAGAATTATTCAAGAAAACAGCAGCCATCATTATCCACACGGGTTTCAATGACATTGCCTTCATATTTTTCCCAGGACTGTTTAACATCATCGATTGAGTCTTCATCCACGACGGCAACGAATGATGAGCCTGTTCCAGACAAACCTGAAGCCAAAGCACCTGCAGACAGTGCATCAACGGCAATTGTTGAATCAAAACCTAATGTTGCAGAATAAATCAACCCATTGAGATTCAATGCCTTAAAATAGTCTTTTTTACATGCAAAGCCATATGCGGTTTCAACCAATGGAGCCATCAGTTTCATGCGATTGGCGTCACTGTCTCCGGATTTGGAATAGAAATTAGGCATATAAATTAAAACGGGACGTTCTTCCATTCTTTCCTTAATTATAAACTCCCTGTTTCTATTGTCAGTGACTACCACTCCCCCAAAATAGGATGCTGTGGCATCATCGAATGATCCTGTTATGGTTACGCCGGCGTCGAGAGATGCGTCAATTGCCATGTTAATAACTTCCAAATCATCAAGAGGCCTATAACCAAATTCCTGTGAAACTATTGATGATGCGGCTTTGACGATTGCATTGGATGAAGCGCTGCTGCTTGACAAACCTGATGCCATAGGCAATTCAGATTTAGTCTTTATGCTGATTCCGAATTCGTTTTTATCAATGTTATAATGATTAAAGACCTTTTCAACACACAACTCCATCAGCTTTGTATCTGCCCCGACATCATTTTCACATTCAATTGAATCTGGAATTGTTTTTGCCACACACTCGATATCCAGACCGATTCCAAATGCCGAACCAAAACCTGTCGCTATGGCATTAATTATTGTTGCTGAACCTGGTGATCTCACAATTTTTTTCATCATTACACCTCATCGTAAGGTATTGTGACCTGTGAAAAGTCTTTAGCCCTGTTTCTTGCATTCGCGGATAATTTCGCCCTTAACTCTTCATCATCAACTAGCCTATCAATTGAATTGGATATCAATGAGATGTCATTCGGATTAACAAGCAATCCCACATCCTCATTGATGATTTCTGAAATTCCTCCAACATCACTTCCTATAACCGGTTTTCCGCATGCCAAAGCTTCAATTAAAACTAAACCGAAACTTTCAGAAAATGACGGTAAAACTAAAAAATCGCAATTTGGAATAATGTTTTCCACATCAGTCCTGGAGCCTGTAAAGATTACATCTGAAATATTCTCATCTTCAACCTTTTTTCTAAGCTTTTTGGATAAAGGTCCGTCACCTACAATAACAAGATAATAATCGCTTTTTGCAATCTTTTTGGCCTCTAAAAGAGCACCAACATTTTTTCTTTTTATCAGATTGCCTACAAAAAGAACAATTGGCTTGTCAAAAAGGCCAAATTCCTTTTTGAATGAATCATCATCCTTGAGTGAAAATTTAGATATGTCAACGGAATTCCATGAAAGCTTTGTCTTTTCTGCAATTCCGGAAACGCCAGTTGCAATAATCTCCTGTCTTAAAGCTTTACTGACGGCAAATATTCCATCAGCGTTTTTCAATACCTTTTTAATGGTAGGGCGCATAAACGGCTTTGACTTGTACAATTCAAACATGTCAGATCCGTGTGCTGTCACATAGGTTTTAATGTTATGTTTATTGCCGACTTCAACAGCTGCCGCACCCGCAGGGAACAAGTAATGTCCATGAATAATGTCAATGTCCTCTTTTTTTATAAGGTCTTCCAATGCCTTTTTAGCGTTGTTTTTAAACATCAATCCCCTTATTCCGGGAAGATTAATGCCTTTTGTTCCAATTACATGAATTCCATCAATGTCGCGGATTTCCTTGTGGGGATAAGTAATTACAAAGACCTCATGACCCTCTTCGACTAATTTTTTAGATAATGTATGTATGTGAACACCAACCCCTCCAAAATGCGGCGGGAATTGGCCGACCATAGCAATCTTCATAGAAATAAAACTCCAATTCTTATTATATTTATATAACGAGATTATTATTTAAATAATTAATTAGTAAATCACCAGTTTAACATCATCTGCATGCAAATCCAACAATTGATAACAACTATCTGCAGTTGGCAATTTCCATATTGTCATTTAAATAGTTGCCTTGCATATCAACCAGAACAACATTCAAATCCAAATCAAACCTCTGTTTGCAACGTTCCCGAATAGCTTCAGCTATGCTGTTGGACACTTCAACTGAAAGGCCAATCTCGTTTAGAATATCCATCATGTCATCGGTTGTTTTCGAATCGAATAATCTTTTAAGGTCTTCATGACTGGCCCCGCATAACGCAGCATGAGCAACCATTATCTCACGCCTTCCATCGGCAACGGCATGTTTGGTATTGAAAATTCCTCCGGCAACCTTGATTAGTTTGCCGATATGTCCGAAGAATGTGAATTCGGTTATTCCCCTTTTTTCTGCTTCCTCAAACATAAACCCCATATAATTGCCTGTTTGGACTATCTGTTCTTTAGTGACATCCAATTGTTCCAGTGCCAATTT
>OMSA01000132.1 GCA_900313645.1 uncultured Methanobrevibacter sp. | reverse complement strand
TTATATATTAATCTAAATTGGAAAAAAATATCCCTTTCAAACAAAATTATTAAAAAGCGTGGATATATATTAATTATAAAAGGAGTTAATTTTATGCAACAAGTACGAACAAGAGATTTCATTTATACAAGCGATGACTTATACTTCGCATCAACAAATTACATTCACCCAAAAGACAGAGTGATTTCATTTTTAAGATACATTCCGGACCCTGAAGGTGACCGTGAAAAAAACGGAAAAAGATACAGGAAAGTGGGGTCTGAAGAAGCTTACAGTTATTTGAGAGAAAACCATCCTGATTATTTATACTTTTCAGAAGTTACAAACGTTGAAATGATGGGCGTTCCATTGGACAAGGTTGAAAAGATAATCAAACCTGAAATGAGATTATTGGGACTTAAAGACACCTTTGATAATGGAGGAGAAGTCAAAAATCCTGAACTCATATCCAAACTGATGGATGTCGCTGACTTTTTCCATTTCATGGCTGACATTCCATATGACCATCTTGGAATTTCAGGCTCAATCCTACCGGGCCTTCAAAAAAGTGACGTGAGTGATTTGGACTTTGTGGTTTACGGATTGGACAACCACAGAAGGGCAATCGCCGCTTTTAAGGAGCACCGTGGAAAAGAAGTCTACATTGAAGAAGTGGACAAGCACATTACAGTTGAAGGAATTACAGATGATTACTGGGACTTTGTATACAACAAAAGAATGAGCGATGAAAGCCTTACAAAAGAGGAATTCAGATGGTATGAAAACCGTAAGGCCAACCGTGGAACAATAAACGGAACCCTGTTTGATATTCTTGCAACCAAAGACTATGATGAGATTTCAGGCGAATGGGGAGATACCGTATATGAACCGCAGGGAATTGCCCAAATCGAATGTGACATCGTAAGCGCCCTTGGAGCATTCGACAATCCGTCACTGTACACAATTGAAAATGTGAAAATCATCGAGGGCGTAGACGTGCCATTGACCGAAGTGGTTTCATTTACACACACCTATGCCGGTGAAGTGATTGACGGAGAACATGTGGTTGCAAAGGGCAAAGTGGAAAAGGTAATCGTTAATGGCGAGTTTTCACACTACCGCATCGTTGTCGGAACTACACGGGAAGCCATTGATGAATATCTAAAACTTAAGGAAAGTCCTGCTTAAACCAGTGCCCAAACACTTATTTTTATTGGGATTTTTTCACCCAATTTTATTTTTTTTATTTTAAAGCACTATTTTTTGTGAATATGCTCAAAATCATCAGTTAATCTTATATTCACCAATTTACAACGAAACATAACAAATGTTAAGTAAAAATAATGAGATAATATATAAACTTCAAAAACATAAATAGTACTATTCAAATTTATGTGATAAAATGACAGAAACAAAAAAACAAGAGTGGAATAGTAATCTTGCATTCATGATGGCAATGATTGGTTCTGCTGTCGGACTCGGTAATATCTGGCGTTTCCCAAATGTATTATACTCCAACGGTGGCGGATCATTCATGATTCCATATATCGTTTCCTTATTCTTACTTGGAATATCATTCGTTCTTGTAGAATATGCCGTCGGATTCAAATTTAAAAGATCCATTGCAAGAATATTATACTCCATTAAAAATAAATTAGAACCAGTAGCATGGTTTATATTGCTAATCGTATTTTTAATAACAACCTATTATGTTTGTGTAGTAGGATGGGACTTTATATACATTATTTTAAGTGTTACAAAAGCTTGGGGAGCAAATCCTGATTTATATTTCGCAAATAACGTATTGCACGCAACCGATTCAATGTCCGGACTGTTCACTATTGTTCCAAACGTGCTTGTATCCGTATTTTTAATATGGTTATTCGCATGTCTGATTTTAAGACAGGATTTAAATGATGGAATCGGAAAAGTAAGTCAAATTTTGTTACCGTTACTCTGTTTAATTGTAGTTGGAATTGTAGCTTTCTCACTCACACTTCCTGGTGCATCAATCGGATATTCGCAGATTTTTACACCTGACTGGAGTGCCCTGGGAAATCTTGACGTTTGGCTTGCAGCATTCGGACAGATTGTTTTCTCATTAAGCTTAGGTATGGCAATTGCAATGACATATGCCAGTTATCTGCCTGAAGGTTCCAAACTGGTTGATAACGCAGTATTGGTTGCATTTTCAAATTCCGGATTTGAAGTATTTAATTCAATTGGAATTTTCTCCATTTTAGGATTTATGACATTCACTTCAGGAATACCTTTCAATGAACTTGTAACTGAAGGAACCGGGCTTGCATTTGTAGTGTTCCCACAGGTATTCAATACAATGGGAGATGTTGCATATATTATTGGACCGTTGTTCTTCTTATGTATTCTTTTTGCAGGAATCACTTCCGTTATTGCTCTTCTTGAAGGAGTATGTTATTCAATATCAGAAAAATTCCTTATTGAACGTAAAAAGACTGCAACCGTTGTATGTATTATCGGATTTTTAATATCAACAATATTTGCAACCGGTGTAGGAAGTACAATTTTAGGAGTATTCGATGCATACTTAAACAATTTCGCATTACTGTTCGCAATACTTCTCGAATGCATCATATTCGGTTGGATTTATAAATTCGATGATTTAATCGAAGTATTGAACAACAATTCATCAATCAAAGTTGGAAAAACTTGGAAAACCGTAATTAAATACATATTACCAATTTGTATTGCAGGTCTTTGGATTCAGGGAGTTTATTCAACAGTCAAAAGTGCAGATGGATTAAGTATAACAATCATGTTGATATTGACAGTTATCTTAATTGTTGTTCCTATGATTTTTGCAAAACTGCCTGCACTCAACAAAGACTACTACAACGTGTAAAATTGATACCAAATAGCTAAATTATTAGCTATTTACTTTTTTTATTTTATTTTAATAAATTTTAGCCATTTAAAACTTCTTATTTTAAATATTAGCAGATTTAAACTAATAACAAGAATTATAAGAGGTTTTAAAATGATAAATGTTTCTTCTATAAAACAGCATATGTACTGCCCAATGCAGTTATACATCAAAAATCATATAGATACATCTGAAAGAGAAAATTACAGATTGGCAATTGAAATAAAAAAGCTGAAAATTGATATTCAGGACCTGATTCAAAAAAACATGCGAAAAATAAAAAAGGACATGGCAATTGCTGAAATTGAAAACATACTGTCTGAAAATATCGATTCATACATCGAAAGCACC
>OMSA01000026.1 GCA_900313645.1 uncultured Methanobrevibacter sp. | reverse complement strand
GAAGGTAAAGGTGTAGGTATTGTAGAAGCACCTCGTGGTACTTTAATCCACCATTACGAATCTGATGATAATGGATTATGTAATTACGCTAACATTGTTGTTGCTACAATCCAAAACAACCCTGCTATGGAAATGGGTATTCACCAAGTAGCTAAAGACTACATCAAACCTGGTCAATGGATAGTCAAATGAGATTAGCTGAAGTAGATATTGTAGACAGTGAAGGAAACCTCATTAAAAAATTCTAAATTTAAGGGGGTTTTTATAAATGATTGTATTTAACGAAGATGGCTGTATAAAATGTGGTGCTTGTGAAGGAACTTGTCCTACATCCGCTATTGATGTAACACCAGAAGCTATTATTCACTGTGACACTTGTGGCGGCGAGCCTAAATGTGCTGACGTTTGTCCAAATGGAGCATTAAAAGTAGAAGAATATGAAATTGCGGATGGAATTACCCAACCAAGATTAGTCTTCAACTCAATTAAATGTGACTCCTGTGGAAAATGTGAAGAAGTCTGTCCACAAGAAACTATTAAAGTTACTGGTGCTAAATTAAAAGAAGTTGAAGGATTCTGTGTAATGTGTCAAAAATGTGTTGACATTTGCCCAGTAGATGTAATTGGTATTCCTGGTATTAAAGAACCTGCTGAATATGACTTAGATCTTAAAGGAAAAGGTCCTGTTTACATCCAAGACTGTGTTGGATGTGGAACTTGTGTAGAACCTTGTCCTGTAAATGCAATTACTCTTGAAGAAGTAGGAAGCCCTATTACTGTCAATGATGATTGTATTAGATGTGGTTTATGTTCACAAACTTGTCCTTGGAATGCAATTTACATTTCAGAAAAAGTACCAATCAAACGTTCAAAAGAAATTACTTCATTCACTTTCGACTCAGCTAAATGTATTGGATGTAACACTTGTGTAGAAGCATGTCCTGGAGACTTCATTGCTGCTAATAGCGCAAGTTTAACTGTTGCAATTCCTAGCGTTTGTGCTGCATGTGGTTTATGTGTAAAACTTTGTCCTGTTGATGCATTAGAAATTGACATCGAATGGGGTGAAGGTGCACCTGTAGATGCAGAAGGAATCGGAAGAGATGTAGAAAAATGTGACTTTATTGGTGCATGTGCTAACAAATGTCCTACTGAAGCAATTCGTGTAGTTACCAAAACTGGTATGTCCTGCCCTGCTTTAGTAGAAACTGATGCAGAACCATCTTTCACTAGTTGTATTAGATGTGGAGCATGTGCTGCTATGTGTTCTAACGACGCATTAAAAGTAGAACAATATGAAGTAACTATCGGTGACGAAGCTGTTACCCGTGATAGGATTTCATTCAACCCATCTAAATGTGACCAATGTGGTGACTGTATCGAAGCTTGTCCATATGATATGCTTCACAAAACAGATAATCCTAAATTACCAATTGCAGGATTCTGTACCTTGTGTGGTCAATGTATGGAAGCATGTCCAGAAGACGCATTATGTTATAAATAGGTGTGCAGATCACACCTCATTTTTTTTCTTTTTTTTAAAAATAGTTATAATTTATCCATTACTACTTTTCCGTTGACAATTGTCATTACAGGCATTCCAACATAATTCCAACCGTCAAACGGAGAATATTCTGCTTTTGTTTTAAATTCATTAATATCGAATTTACCTTCTTTTTTCAAATCAATTATTGTAATGTCGCCATCATATCCTGTTGCAATTTTGCCTTTATTTTCAAGCCCGTAAACCTCAGCGGCATTTTGGCTAAATATTTTAGGTATCAGTTTCAAGTCTAGATTGCCCCTGTTCACTTCGGTTAGGAGTAGCGGCACCACTGTTTCAAGATTTGGTATTCCGGGTGATGATTCCCAGACTCCTTTGGTCTTATCGTCAAGGGTATGGGGCGCATGGTCGGTTCCGATTATTGAATTTTCATCAAGATTGCTTATCCTCACGCTGTCCTGTTCTTCTCTTAACGGAGGATTGGTTTTTATGAATGTGCCATATATATTGTATGAAGAATTGTCAAGCAATAAATGGTGTGGTGTAAATTCCCAACTTACAGACATATTTTTACTTGCACTTTTTGCCATATTCAATGATTTAATTGAACTTAGATGGCAGATATGCAAACGTAAATCATTTGCCCTTGCAAGTTCAATTGCCTGCCTAACTGATTCATCTTCAGAACTGGATGGTCGTGCATATGTGTAATCAATAGGCTTATTTTCACTTTTATCTTTCAGCCTTTCAGTTTCACTTTCAACTATTGATTTTTTCTCACAGTGGGTGGCAACAAGACCATTGTAATCGGTTGTTTTCATTAAAGTGGACAAATCATGGAATATCTTTTCTAAACTCTCGTCACTTTCAAGGTCCATGAAAACCTTAAAGGAGACAGGTTTCAGTTCCATCATTTTTTTCATTTCTTCAAGGTCGTTATGTCCGGCCTGAAGTTCAAAGTTTATCACGGATTTCTTTTGTGCAATTTCATATTTCTCTTTAAGGGCTTTGTAAGTGTTTGTTTTTGGAAGAGTATTTGGCATATCAATGACGGTTGTAAATCCGCCGTTTGCAGCTGCAAGACTTCCTGTATGGAAATCTTCCTTTTTTGTCAGTCCAGGATCTCTGAAATGTATATGAGGATCAATAAATCCCGGAAGCACATAGTTATTTTTAACGTCAATAATTTCGGAAGCTTTCATCGGAGTTTTTGAGATATCTGTGATTTTGCCATCATCAATTTTAATATAATATTCTCCTATTTCATCAACTAACTTACAATTTTTTAAAACTAAATCCATGATTATATCTCCTTGAATGAATATTTGTTATTTCACATTTTTAAATCATAACTTTTTTAAAACTAAAAAATCATATTTTTCATTATGTCTCAGGTTTCAGATATTCTTAAAAGGGATATGGAATTATTTTATAAAGATTTTGAAATGGATTATAATGTTTCACACACCACTTCCAACACTACTTTGGTGGCTGATTTCACCGAGTATAATCCTTTACACAATGGTCATTTTCATTGCATGAAAACCGCAAAGGACATGTTTCCGGACTCATTATTTGTAGCAGTCGTGCCGGGATTGTTTGAGAGAAGCGGCAGAGGCATACCATATATACTCCCAAGGGAAGTCAGGGCGGAAATCGCAATTTCAGTCGGTGCGGATATTGTGGTTGAAGGCCCGCCAATGGGAATAATGGGATCCGGCCAGTACTCCCTGTGTCTTTGCAAAACATTCAAAGCGATGAACACCGATTTTATTCCAAGGGGATACAAGCCTGTTGAAGGAATGGATGAAATATTGAAAAGAATCAATATGGGCCATCATATCGCTTCAAAACCATATAAGATTGTGGACAAGACAACAAAGGAAACCCTTTTGGAAGGCAAACTTGAGGAAGACAATTACGTTATCACATCATTTTCCAATTCATTAAGCAAGATTGGCTTTGATTATGCAGGTAAATTTGTTTTTGTTGAAAGGATAGGTGGTGTGAGCGGAACTCTGATTCGCGAAAGCATCCTTGAGGATAATTTTGAAAAAGTTATGGGCATGATGCCCCAAAAAACAATTGAGGTGCTTCAAAGGGAAATCGCTTCAGATTCCATAATCTATGGTGTCAGGGATGTTGAGGCAATTCTGCACGCGGCAAATGACTTTTCATTCGACCAGCTTTCAAAGTTAAACATGTTCAATGAAAAATTAGCAAGGGCAATTGTCGACAACAGGCCTTATGGTGATTTGGAAAGTTTAGAAAAAGCTATTTTTCACGGATTTTCATCTCATTTCCGTCAAAGAATATTAAGCATTCTGGAAAATCCAATTCCTAAAGAAGTTATTTCAGAATATATTGATAAGTATCCAGCAAATATTCGGATTTTGGACTATAAAGATAAAAATAGTTTAGAAAAATTTAAAGAAAAAGTCAACAATGAAAATATTTCATTGTTGTGGGGTTAAAATATTATTAATAACATTTTGAGGGTTGGTTAAACCGTATATTGCATCCATGAATGTAGGATAGTAAGCATTTAATATGAATACGTATATGATGTAGTATATCACAATTAAAATCACGATAATCAATATGACTGTCAAAATGATGTCTACAGTATTCATAGGCTCTTTATCGTCTTTGTATTTTTTAAGATTGTGAATGCTTTTTTCGGATGGTTTTATTCCCTCTTTTTCAGCTAAAATTTCAGCTCTGATTCTAGCTTCCATTTCTTCAGGAGTTTCTTTTTTATTTCTTTGTTTTAATCTGGTTTCCTGAGCAGGTTCATTTCTAGGAGCATATGGTCTTCTGGTTAAGGAACCGTACTCCTCTTCATCTTTAGCCAGTTGTTCTCCTAAAGGAACATCCTTTTCATCAAAGTAAAGATCATCCAAATATCTTTCATATTTGTCTTCTAAGTCTAACCTGGCAGAAGTAGTCTGTGGTTCATAAGAGTGATCTGGATAGATGTAATCTGCAGGTTCATTAATAGTTTCTGGTGTAATTTGTGGTTCTAATTTTGGAGGCATTTCACGTTCAATCTGTGATGGAGCCTGAGGCTGTTGTGCATATGGAGATTCAGGCCTTTGTGCGTATCCAACATTATCTTTTATGTTATATGGTGAATCATCACTAATCTGTTTGATTTCATGGACAGGTTGTATCTCTTCCTGAGGAGTATAAGCTACTTGTTCGGTTTGTGGCTGATAGACATTGTCTTCAATCGGTTGTTTGTTGAGTCTTACAGGCTCTGGAGCTACAGCTCTTTCAGGTTGTCTAGGGCTGTTGTCAATTCCGAGACCTACAATTTTTTCCAAACATTCTTTACAGTAAATTTTTCCTGCAATTTCTAAACCACATTCTTTACATATTGATTTTCCACATATTGCGCATATGTCAGTACTTTCTCTTTCAGGATGATAATAACATTCCATAAATTACACTCTCTTAAGAATTATTAATATTTAATATATCTCTTTTTTATTTATATAAAAGTTTTCATTGTTTAGTTTTATCGATAATTTTTTCGACAACTATTTCTGAGGCTATCAAATCGTCAATTGTAGCAAGAAAAGTGCCTAATTTCTCGCTATGAATAGTGTATGTGATTAAATTTTGATCTAAACGGGATTTAAGGTAATTCTCATTATCCACTTCAAGCGCTTCATATACCACTTCCGCATCATCTGAAGTTGCATATTTAAAATTTATTTCACCTTTGATAATCATGTTTTATCATTATGTAATTTATTGACTAAATATTTTTGCGGTAAAATTTCAAAAATATGGTAACCTTTATTAATAACTAATTCAATATATTTAAGTATTCTATTATATTATGATATAATTTTATTATATAGCTATTGTTGAGTATTCACTATTTCTAGCTATTTTTAATTAAAAACATCTTATGTTTATTTTGGAGGAATAATAATGGTTCGTGCTTATACAAGAAGAGATTATATTAGAAAAACCCCAAATTCAAGAATCGTACAATACGATATGGGTAACTTAAGAGATGAATTTCCAGTCCAAGTAAGTTTGGCTGTAAAAAAACCTACTCAAATCAGACACAATTCTTTAGAAGCTGCAAGGATTGCTTCTAACAGATTAATGCAAAGAGCTGCAGGAAGAATGGGTTACCACTTAAAATTAAGAGTATATCCTCACCAAATTGTTAGAGAAAACCCAATGGCAACTGGTGCAGGAGCAGATAGGGTACAAAGTGGTATGAGAAACGCTTTCGGTAAACCTATTTCTGTTGAAGCTATTGTTAAAAAAGATCAAAGGATAATCACTATTGATTGTCAAGAAAGACACTTTGAACAAGCTAAAGTTGCACTCAAAAGAGCAGGTATGAAAATACCAGTTCCATGTAAAATTGTCGTCGACAAAGGTGCAGATTTAATTAAATAAATTTTTATTTATTTAATATTTTTTCTCTTTTTTTAATTACTATTTTTTTTATTTCAACTTTTTTTCATTAAATATTTAAACTTTAAAAATCAAATTAAAATATAATATTGGCCAAGTTTTTTCTATTGAACTGTTGTCAATTTATGAACATTTTTAATCCAAGAGGTCATACTAATGTATGTTAAAAAATTTGAGGAATTAAGTAAATCTGATATAGGTATTGCAGGTGGAAAGGGAGCTAATTTGGGTGAATTAACTCAAGCAGGCATTCCGGTACCACCAGGTTTTGTAGTAACTGCACAAGCTTATGAATATTTTATGGATGAGGCTGGAATCAATGATAAAGTTATGAGCATTCTTGACTCAATTGACATTAACGACACTAAAGCTCTTCAGGCTGCCGCTGAGGAAATCAAACAAATTATTGTGGATTCTCCTATTCCTGAGGATTTAGTATTATTCATTCGCGAATATTATAATGAACTCTGTCAGAGAGTTGGTGAAGATGACACTGATGTGGCAATCAGATCATCAGCTACTGCAGAAGACTTGCCTGAAGCTTCATTTGCAGGTCAACAAGATACTTTCTTGCACGTTTCCGGTGATGATGAAGTAATTGAATATATTAGAAAATGTTGGGCTTCATTGTTTGAAGCAAGAGCTATCTTTTACAGAGAAGAAAACAACTTTGAACACTCCAAAGTTTACATTGCAGTTGTTGTTCAAAAAATGGCAAATGCAGACAAAGCAGGAGTTATGTTTACAGTAAACCCATCCACTGGTGAAGAAATTGCTTTAATTGAAGGATCATGGGGACTTGGTGAATCAGTAGTGTCCGGTGACGTTACTCCTGACAATTATCAAGTTGACAAAAAAGATAATGAAATCATCAACGTAACAATCAGTGATAAAAAGGTAATGTACACCAATGATGAAAACGGTACCAGTGTAAAAGTTGAAGTTCCTGAAGATAAAAGAAAAGAAAGAGTATTGTCTGATGAGGAACTCATTGAACTAACCGAAATGGGTAAAAGAGTTCAAGCTCATTATGGCGAACCGATGGATACCGAATGGGCGTTTGAAAAAGACATGTTGTTCTTATTACAAGCAAGACCTATCACTACTTTAGGTGATGCTGTAGAGGAAGGTGATGATGAAGCATCAGATTTAGGTGATGTTTTGGTAAGAGGTCTTGGAGCAAGTCCTGGAATGGCATCCGGTAAAGTCAAAATTGTTTTAGACATTGACGAATTGGACAAAATTAAAGATGGAGACATCATGGTTACAACAATGACCACACCTGATATGGTGCCGGCTATGAGAAGAGCAAGCGGTATTGTAACCGATGAAGGTGGAGTAACCTGTCACGCTTCAATTATTTCCCGTGAACTTGGAATTCCTTGTGTTGTGGGAACTGGTGACGCTACAACCACTTTAGAAGAAAATTCCGGAGTAACCTTAGACGGTAAAAAAGGTTTAGTATTTGAAGGAATTTCCGAAACTAAAGAGGAAGCTGTGGCTGTCGCAGGATCTGTTCAAGCAGCTCCAATTATCACTGTAACTGAAGTTAAAGCTAATGTAAGTATGCCTGAAGCAGCAGAAAAAGCAGCTGCAACCGGTGCAGACGGTGTAGGACTTTTAAGAACCGAACATTTAATGTTAACATCTGGTATTCACCCAGGTAAATTCATTGCTGATGGAAATGAGGATGAATTAATCGATACAATTGCCGACAATGTGCAAATTGTAGCAGACGCATTCTATCCAAGACCTGTATGGTACAGAACCCTGGACGCTCCAACTGATGAATTTATCACATTGGAAGGTGGGGAAAATGAACCTAGAGAACATAACCCAATGCTCGGTTGGAGAGGAATCAGAAGAGAGCTCGACCAACCTGAAATCCTTAAATGTGAATTTAAAGCTATTAAAAAATTACACGAAAAAGGATACACAAACATTGGCATTATGATTCCATTGTCACAAAACCCAGAAGAACTCAGACAAGCTAAAGCGCTCTGTTCTTCAATCGGATTTGAACCTCACAAAGATGTTGATTTTGGAATGATGGTTGAAATTCCTGCAGCAGCAATAATGATTGATGAGTACATTAAAATCGGTTTAGACTTTGTAAGTTTAGGAACCAATGATTTAACTCAATACACTCTTGCAGTTGACAGAAACAATGAATTTGTAGCAAAACACTACTCTGAAGAACACCCTGCAGTAATGAAACTGATTGAAAGAACAATTAGAAAATGTGCTGAAGCAGGTGTCAAATGTAGTATTTGCGGTCAAGCAGGTAGTGTACCTCACATTGTAGAAAAATTAGTTGAATTTGGAATTACAAGCGTATCTTCCAACACTGATGCTATAGCTGATGTGAGAAAAACTGTTGCACGTGCAGAACAAAAAATTATTCTTGACGCAGCTCGTAAACGTTTAGAATAAATTTTTTATTCTCTTTTTTTATTTTTTTATATTTATTTTAATTAATTAGGTTATTTTATGGACGATAAACCAATGGATAAACAAGATATTCTGGATGAATTAGAAGAAATTCATAAATTGGACTCAGATTATGCTGAAGGAAGGATTTTAGGCTCCATGTGTACTGAAGCACATCCTTTTGCAAAAGAAGTCTATTGTAAATTTCTGGACACCAATCTGGGTGATCCTGGCCTTTTTAAAGGAACCAAATCTATTGAAAATAAAGTTGTGAAATCCATTGGAGAAATGTTGTCCCTGGATAATGCTTATGGAAATATTGTAACTGGCGGTACAGAAGCAAATATCATGGCTATAAGGGCTGCCAGAAATCATGCAAGAAAATACAAAGGCATAACTGATGGGGAGATTATCATTCCCGATTCAGCTCATTTTTCTTTTAAAAAAGCGGCAGACATGTTAAACCTAAAGATTGTGGAAGCCAAACTTGATGAAAACTACAAGATTGATGTCGAATCTCTTAAGGACGTCATATCTGATAAGACTGTAGCCATTGTTGCTATTGCGGGCACAACTGAGTTGGGTTTAATAGATCCAATCGAAGAGATATCCGAAATCGCTTTTGAAAACAATATCTACTTCCATGTGGATGCGGCTTTTGGCGGATTTTCAATTCCTTTTTTAAGACAGGCCGGTTATGATTTGCCAGTTTTTGATTTTTCACTTGACGGCGTTTGTTCCATTACAGTGGATCCTCATAAAATGGGTTTGGCCCCAATACCTGCCGGAGGAATTATCTTTAGAAAAGAAGAATATCTGGATGTAATGGCGGTTGATTCACCATATCTTACTGTTAAAACACAGTCAACAATTGTCGGGACCCGTCTTGGAGCTTCTTCAGCAGCAACTTATGCCATCATGAAATATTTTGGAAAAGAAGGATATTTAAAATTGGCGCAGGGCATGATGAACAACACTCATTTTCTTGCTGAAAATCTGAAAAAAATAGGTTATGAAATAATCTGTGAGCCTGAATTAAATATTGTCGCTTTTAATCATCCGAATATGGAAACTAATGAATTGGCTCTAAAATTAGAAGAATTGGGTTGGAAAGTTTCTGTTTCCAAATGTCCAATTGCCATTAGAATAGTCTTAATGAATCATATTAAAAAAAGTCATCTGGAAGAATTGTTGGAAGATTTAAAAGAAATATTTTAACTTTCAATCTTCAATGTCTTCAACATACATTAATGGATAATTAAGCTCTTCGATAAATTCAATTCTTATTGTTGCTTTAACATTTTCAACTTTGGTATGAATTTTTACATCGAGCATATCTCCGGTAAGTGATGTATAGTCAAATTCAGTCATTGATTCTTCAAGTTTGTCGAATCTGATTGTAACCTCAACATTTTCAATTGCAGGTTGCAAATTTAGGGATTCTTCCATAGCTTTTTCTAAACTTTCTTTTGTATGCTTATTGACTGGTGTGCCTACGAATTGATGGAATAGGGCACCCATACTGATTGCACCTTCAAATATTGCTCTTTCTCTTGTGGTAATATTTGAAAAGTATTTTTGGTCTACGTCCATTATAGTCCTCCGTTTAGAAATATTATTTTATCATAAATAAGTTCAGATGGAATCGGATTGAAGCAGAAATAGAATAGGACTGCAGAAATTATCAGTACTGTAGCCAAAATATATAATCTATTCTCTTTTGGATAGAAATAGCTTATTATTGCTCCAATTATTAAGAATAATGCTGAAATTATCAATGCATTTGATTCTTGAGGATTATTCTTAATGATGGTATTGTTTATCGGATTTTTTGCTATTAAATCTCCCTGAACAATAATTCTATTCTCTGTAGAGCCTATAGGGTCACATGTAATTAGATATGTGGTATTTTCACCTTCAGGATAAAAGTCAAAGGTTGCCGGAACGATTGTATAATTAACCACACTATAATTCAGCTCTCCAATTCCTGGCCATTCCAATAAAAATGTATCTCCAATTGATAGTTCATTCACTCTTAAAAAAGGTGATCCTTGAAGAGTTCTATGGCCATATAGCACCACAGGATTTTCAGTTGGAAGGTTTTCTCCAGGATCGCTCATTACTCCCTGGCTTAGAGATACGTTATTTATCTTTTCTTCGACCCCGATTGATGGAATAACGATTGTTGGCGCGTCAATATTTCTTTCAACCATTATTTTTGATGAAAAATAGTTTACTTCGCCCATTGCATATAATCCTATTATTAATAAACTAATAATGACAATTATTGTTGAAATAGTTGGTTTTTCCATGCTATCAGTTTTGTTATATCTAATATAATACTTTTTTCAATATTGATAAGTTGAACTTATTTCGTTTACCATCCAGTCCGGGGCCTGTGATGTCGGTATTGTTAGAAAAATATTGTCCATATTATTCAAAACATAATTGACTTTGTCCTGGGGGGTTTCAATCAGAAGCATATATTCTGCATCAAGGTCGCCCAAATTAATCTGTCTTTCATAGTTGGATAATTTAACGCCGTAATTTTCAAGCATTTCAAATGTTTCTTTCTCATTATAACCGTTCATGATTGACCCTTTAATCATTTCCAGTACATCTGATGAAAAGCTTTTTGTGTTTTCTCTAGGATATGTTGTATTTCCCTTAACAATCATCTTTGCTTTTGAATACTCGGAGTCAACTTCACCGTTTTCCTCATACCTCATTATCGCCAAAACGGTGCATCCGCTTATTTCTGGAGTTGTAGTGTTTGAAGTGTAATTTCCGCTGGAGTTTGAGTTTGAATAAATGTCAACAATGCTTCCGACGCTTACAAGTCCGGCGCCAGCCTGAAGCCTTGAAACCAGAATGGGAACTGAAACGGTGTTCGGCTCTTCAAATTTTATTTTTGAGAGTATTCTTGCATCATTTTCATCAATTATTTCCATTGCCTCTGAAATCGGAATAATCACATTCTTGCTTTCATTTAAATAAACGGCCATTGTCCTATTGTACTTGTCCTGATTTAGCCTGACTGAGTGTTTATGGAATTCTTTCCAGTCTTTGGTGGCTTGAATCACGATATTGATTGAATTAACTTCCTCGGGACTTCCCGCATCGTTGATTTGGGTTTCTAAAATTAATGCATTGGGTGATGTGGTTAGCGCCCCTGAGTAGAGATCATGCAGTTCATTCAGCTTTGTTGTTTTTGAAAGGGCGAGTTCCTCTTGTGAAGGTTCATATATCAGAAAATAGTATGATGAAATAATCAGGGTCATTACAATCAATGTTGTTATGATAACACCAATTTTTCTTTTTTTCTCATCATCGCTAATGTCGGTTGTTTTTGGAGATAAATATACGCCAATTTTATGATTCAGTTTTTTAAGAGGGGTCAATTCGTCTTTTTGCTCTTTTTTTGTTGGCTTTTTAAAATCTTCCAGAATTTGGTTTCTAATCTCTTTAGCTTCTTCA
>OMSA01000018.1 GCA_900313645.1 uncultured Methanobrevibacter sp. | reverse complement strand
ATACTGCATGCCCAGAATGTATTCTCGCTCATCTGTAAAGATGGGTACGATATATTCATTGTCATTGCCGTATGGAATTTTAACAGGTTTTGAATCTTCAACAGATATGATAAAACAGTTATCTTCAATATATTTTTTCATATCATCTTCAATTTTGGAAACGGCATCATAATTATTGTTTTCACCTTGCATATATGCTAGATTGATATAATTCTTAAATTCGGGGTTTTTTATTTCATCTAGTCTCATCATAGTATTATTTGTCCTCATCACTATTAATTTTTTTTTTGATATTCATCAAGTTCCTCTTTTGGAATGAACTTCAATGCCGCGGAATTGATACAATATCTTTTGGCCCCGTCGGGTCCGTCATTGAATACATGGCCCAAATGTGAGTTGGCCTTGGCGCTTCTTACCTCAATGCGTGTTGTTCCATGGGAAAAGTCACGGTTTTTTGTTATTGCATCTTCGCAAATCGGCTTTGTGAATGCAGGCCAGCCGCAGCCTGAGTCGAATTTGTCATCTGAAGAAAACAGAATTTCACCGTTTACCACATCCACATATACACCATCTTCAAAAAAGTTATCATATTTTCCCGTAAATGGTGGTTCTGTCATAGAAAGCTGTGTTATTTCATACTCTTCACGACTCAAGTGGTCAAATTCTTTGTCGTCTATTAAATTTAAATCAACATGACAGTAGCCCTGCGGATTTCTTTCAAGATACTTTTGATGATAGCCCTCTGCAGGGTAAAAATTATGGATTTCATGAGCCTCAACTGCAATTCTTTTGTCAAATTCTGTCTGTTTTTTTCTCAAAAAATCAATTACTGCATCTTTATCATGAGGATCCTGCCAGTAGATGCCTGTTCGGTATTGTGTTCCGACATCTGCCCCCTGACGGTTTTTAGTGAACGGGTCGATAATTGTGAAATAATTCTCCAATATATTTTCAAGAGTTATGATTTTGGGATTATATGTTACCTTAACGGTTTCGGCATGGCCCGTTTTTCCGCTTGATACCTTCTCATAAGTCGGCGCTAAATCCATGCCGTTAGCATATCCGACTTCAGTATTGTTCACGCCTTTAAGTCTTGATATGTATGTAAAACAAAGTTTAAAATAGTTAGGAGGACATTTTATGTTTTATAGTACTATTATGAAAATCGATTCAATTGACAGATTAAGGGATATCAGAGATGCATTACTTGTTGAACAAGGTATTAATCCTACCCGTCAAGGAGAACAGGCAATTAAAGTTGTAGTTGAAAGAATCGATGAAATTCAAGCTACTTTAGATAAATCTGCAACTAAAAATTTAAACAGAAATAAGTGATTTGAGTGATTAGAAGAGTAACAAGAAATCGTAGATTACTTAGAAAGAGAATGTACAGGTCACCACATTCCCGCCATAGAGTTTCTCAATATTACCGTGAGAATAAAAACTTGGCTAAACCTCACCAGGACAAATTCAAAGAAATGAACGGGCCTAGAATAAAACGTAAAAGACGGCCAAAAAGAGAAGTTATTCAAGGCTTTAAAATGTCTTACAGATACAAATATTATCAAAATGATGATGAAAATTTGGAAGAAGAATTGGATGAATAATTCTTCTTTATAATATATTTTTTTTAGATTAAAAATCACCGTTCTTATCCATATTGAAGTTTTGTGAATGAGGATTGATTACAAAGCCTTCGAAGTATTCATCTTCATCGGCTATTTTTGAAATATCCTCCGGGCTTAAAACTTTCATTTCCAGCTTATCCAAGAATAATTTTGATATTTTAGCACTGCCTATCGCATATTCACGCATATCAGTAAAAATAGGAATGATATATTCCTTACTGGACTCGGTAATTGTTAGCTTAACCGGATTGCCGGTTTCATCAACTAGCGTGAAATAGATTTCAGTAGGATATGTTTTTTTAATGTTGGCCTTTATCGGATCAAGCTCCTCGGCACTTTCGCTTTTAAGCTTTTTTGCCATATCCGCATATATCTGAATATACTCTTTAAGCTGGCTTTTGGCAGCTTTAACATTATTTTTTTGATAATCCTGGTAATCTTTAAGTTTCATGTTTAGTCACTGCAATCGTGGACTTCTTCACTGCCGATTACAAAATCCCATTGAGGAGCGTTGATTGCTATACCGATAAATTCTTCATCTTCTGCATAGTCAGCTACAATTTCACTGCCCAATTTCTTATCGCAGGCAAAATCATTTTCTCCAAATTGTTCTTTGAATGTTTTGATAGCTTCATTTGCTTCTTCTTCATCGGTGTATGCTGGAATAACAAATTCTTCTGCTTCTTCATCTTCATCACTTACAATCAATGCAACAATTTCTTTTTCTTCACTGTTTGCATTGGATACAATGATGAATTCCTCATGAAATACCATGTGTTCAATTTCATGGTAAATTTCACCTAACTGATTAATTTGTTCTTCATTGTCCTCTTCAAAGGATTCTGGTAATTCTTCTGAATCATCCAAAGCATTTTCTATTTTTTCGTTTAAATCATCGTCGATTTCTATAAATTTTTTTATTAAATCTTTTAATTCGCTCATAATATCACGTTATTAGAATAAGATTAATTTTTTAAAAACAAATGAACATTCTCTTCCTAAACACCACTAAAGGAATACAAGCGAATGCTCATTTCAACCATCACCATTGTTCATATTATAAAAAAATAGTACATAACAATATGAACAATAATATTTTACTTTTCAACATATATAAAGTTTTAGTTTCAAAAGGTTGTTTCAATGGCTTTTATTAAGTTATAGATTAACTTATTAGTGCTTACATTGACTTTATTAATCTCACCTAGTTGGATTACTTTACCGTTCAATGAATCAATTTCCGTTTTTATCTTCTTTTGAATGTCCTGGTGGGTTGATGAATAATGATTATAAGTATCCGGAACGAGTTTTGAGTAGAAAATATCCCTATATTCATCTGCAGAGCTCCATAGAGTCTCATAATTGGAAGCTTTAATGACCTCAAATATTTCATCTATGATGGAGTTCATAATCTCAAGGGTATACTCATTTTCTGTAAGCTCGCCGTAAGTTACATCCAATATGGCGCCAAGTGCGTTTAATGTGCAGTTGTAAAGCATTTTGGCCCACAGGTATTTGTCCAGTTCGTATGTTATTTCACATTTGATTCCTGATGAGGTAATCAATTCTGTGATTTTTGAAAGACAGTCCGGTGACTCGTTTTGAAGTGATCCAAGAAGTATAGGTTCAGTATATACTGTCACTTCGCTGATGTGTCTTTCAGGACGGGTAAAACCGGTAATTACCCTAGCACAATATACCTGCTTTTCTGTAAAATACCTAAGGTAGGGCTCGTCATTTCCAAATCCGTTCTGGAAAATGATTATTTTAGTGTTATCTTTAAATATGTTCTTGTGATTGGCTAAATTCTTGGCAATGTCATCGTTAGCTGTTGTTTTGGATGCAATAAAAATATAATCAAATGTATCTTCAGGAATGTCCTCATAGTTTTCATAAACAGGTATGTCCTTTATTTTATAGTGTTCAAAGAGCCCTGTTCTCTCAATTCCCTTTTCTTTTATGGCCTTTGCAGTTTGACCACGTGCATAAATTGAAACATTCGCTCCCTGAGATGCAACAGATGCTGCAAGACCGATTCCAACACCGCCTGCACCGATTAGTAATATGTTCATTTTCTCCCCTCACTATTATTTATCAGTTTGATATTTATATTCTTTTTATCATGAGTGTCGGGGATTTTTACAATTGCGGCGGTTGAAAAAAGTATGGATAGAAAATGCTGAATATATTTTAGATATTCGGCCAATAAAAATGACTTTAATAAATTTATTAATACTTTTTTTAACATTCATTAATTTTTTTATAAAATTATTTAACAGATAATTATTTTACCATTGATTTATTGGAAAATTTTCATTATACTTTGTCTGAATTATTATTATAATCTTTTTATAGTATTAAAAACAATATTTAATTGTACATATTAAGTTATCTAATTTAACTTATTAATTTAAAATAATTCAAGTTATTTTAATGGATGTATAGGAAAATGGTGTGATAATAAATGAATGACAGAATGAAATTAGGAATAGTTACAGCTGTTGCAATTATAGGCCTATTTGTTTTATCATTATGGATCACTTCCACACCAACCGGTGTCGATAATTCTGTAAGATTCGGTATCTTAACATTGTTACCACCTCTTATTGCTATTCTTTTAGCATTTATAACAAAAGAGACAGTTTTATCATTGTTCATCGGTGTATTCGTTGGGGAATTCATGTTATGTGTAAACGATTTGAACATCGTTTCCACAGCAGTAAACGCATTTTTAAACTTAGGTTCTCAAGTCATCGCATGTATGGCAGACCCTTGGAATGCAGGTATTATTCTTCAATGTTTACTTATTGGAGGGGTAATCCAATTAATCACAAAAATGGGTGGAGCAAAAGCTCTTGCTGATGCATTTGCAAAAAGAGCTAACACTCCAAGAAAAGCTCAACTATTCACTTGGATTTTAGGATTATGTGTATTCTTTGATGATTACGCAAACTCTTTAATTGTTGGTCCTATTATGAGACCAGTAATGGACAAACTTAAAGTATCTAGAGAAAAATTAGCATTTGTAGTAGACGCAACTGCTGCTCCTGTAGCTGGTATCGCAATTATTTCCACTTGGATTGGATTAGAAATTAGTTTAATTGCTGCTGGTTTCCAATCAGTCGGAGCAACCAACGTAACTGGATTCGGAATATTCTTACAAACTATACCTTACAGATTCTATAACATTTTCATCTTACTGTTCATTGTTATTTCTGCTTTAACCTTATATGAATTCGGTCCAATGAAAAAAGCAGAACAAGCAGCCCGTAAGAGAAAAGAAGGTGAAGAGGTTATTGCTCTTGAAGCACCTGGTTTTGATCAAGTCAAACCTGTTGAAGGGGTAAAATTAACCGTTTGGAACGCAATTATTCCTATTGGAACATTGATTGTCGGTGCACTTATCGCATTCTACTGGAGCGGATACACCACCATTTTAGGTGGAGAAGATCAGGCTCTCATTACCTTAATGAAAACTGCGCCATTATCATTCAACGGTATTTTTGAAGCATTATCAGCTTCTGACGCATCCGTTGCATTGTTCCAGGCTGCACTTCTCGCTTCAATCGTAGCTATCATAATGGCTGTCGGTGAGCACATCCTAACAATAGAACAAGCAATCTCCGAATGGATTGGAGGTATGAAAACTATTGTTATTACCGGTGTAATCTTGCTTCTCGCTTGGTCATTAGGTGGAGTAATCGGTGAAGTCGGAACTGCTGACTACTTAGTTGGTGTTTTAAGCAATACAATCCCTGCATTCATTGTGCCTGCTTTAATCTTCATTTTAGGCGCATTGATTTCATTTGCAACAGGTACAGCTTACGGTACCATGAGTATCTTAATGCCTTTGGCTATTCCATTAGGTTGGGCAGTAAGTACCGGTGATATGAGTTTCACAATTATCTGTACAAGTGGAGTACTGACCGGAGCTATTTTCGGAGACCACTGTTCTCCAATTTCAGATACCACAATTCTATCATCTATGGGAACAAGTTGTAACCACATAGACCACGTTCAAACACAAATCTACTATGCAATATTTGTTGCACTCGTTGCAATATTTGTTGGATACATCCCAGCAGGTTTAGGTGTGCCTTGGTACGTTTTAATCCCTGTCGGTGTTGTAGTAATGTTCATTGGTCTTAGAATCATAGGTGAAAAAGTAGATTTTGACGAAGTAGAGGAAGAAGCAACTTCCTAACTTCATTATTTTTTTTAATTTTATTAAAATTTAGGTATATCTAATTAATATTCGTCACATTTTTCCTTATAGGTACAGAACTTGCATAAAAACTGCCTTTTGGGATAAAAATTTCCGCTGTTTACCTCAGATCTTACCTGATAAAATGTGTCAACGGCGTCTTCTATTTCTGCAGAATTTAAAAACTTGCGTTTATTGTCGTCTTCATATACATCAAGCAGTCTTAATCGACCATTTTTGGTAAAAAAGATTCCTACACTTGAAACATTCTTGTCATAAACGTTTTCAACAAGCAGTTTATAATAGCATAATTCACGACGGTACCTGGAAAATGTATTTGAGTTGCTGGTCTTATAGTCTATGACAACAAGTTCACCGTTTTCATCTTCAAGTATGATATCGCATATTCCGGAAAAGCGATGAACCTCATCATGAAGGTATTCTTCTTGTGAAAAGAGCTTATAGTTGTTGTCGATGAAAACCTCCCTGAAAAACAGGCCCAAATTGTTAACATGACTTGACAAATCATAGCCGATATCCAGCTCGTTCATGATTTTTATAAGTTCGTTTTCGATATTGACTCCCTCAAGTTCATCTCCGAACTTGTCCGCGAACTTCTCAGCAATCAGATGCACGTCACTTCCAAGTATCATATACTTATTGGGTTCTGCTTCAATTTCGTCTATATACTGAAATTTGAACTCAAGAGGACATTTCAGATATGTATTTATTTTTGATTTTGACATTCTCATGTTAATTTTTTCCTTAACCTGTTGAATCTTGTTTTAAGTGATGAATCATAATTGTCAACACATTTTTCGAACTGTTTCCAGTTACCTGATTTTATTGCACAATTATACATATGTTTGTATTCAGGATTTAAGTTATTTGTGAAATAATCATCAGTTTCCCATTTAGAGCTGCTTTTAATGTACTCCTCTTTGATTTTATCAAATAATTCAGGCTTTTGGGATTCATCAGCCCTTTTAAATATCTGATAAATATTGTGGAAAATCCTGTAGTAAAGCTCCTTTTTATGGTTTTCATGATTGAACTTTTTGCATAAATCCAATATCATGTTTGTAATTTCAATAGTGTCAATTGATCTAACAGATATTGGCGTGGTTGTTGAATCAAGTCTTCTGCGTCTGTTATATAAAAATTCATCGTAAAAATATATATTTTGAGCCTTAAAGAGAGCCTGTGTGAAAAATACATTGTCTTCAAAAAGTATGTTTTCGGGAAATCTGATGTCAGATATGAATTCATGTCTGAAAAGATGGCTTGGAGGGCACACACATAAGTTTAGAGCAAAATCACTGACATCCTCATAGCTAAAGGAGTTTTTGCCGACGTGGCTTTTCAGATATGGCATGGTATAGTAGTCGTCATCATCTGCTTTTGTGCCATCCTCATAAAAGTTACTTATCTTAAACATTACAAAATCAGGCTCGTCATCTAAAAAATCATTGAGCCTTTCAAAGGCATCAGCATTTAAATAATCGTCACTGTCCATAAAATATACATATTCGCCAGCCGCATTTTCAATTCCGACATTTCTGGCAGCTCCGGCACCTTTATTTTTCTGTGATATGATTTTAATCCTTGAATCATTATTTGCATATCTTTTTAAAATTTCCGGACTGCTGTCTGTCGATCCGTCATTGACACAGATTATTTCAATGTCATCAAAGCTCTGAGTGGTTACGCTGTCAAGGCACTGCTCAAGATACTTCTCCACATTGTAAACCGGAATGACGACTGATATTTTAACCATTAGCTTTTCCTCTTGAATTTCTTTAGGATTTTAATAAGTTTTGCATTGGAGGATGAATTGTCTTTTTTCTTAGGTTTCAGATTATCTTCAAACTCCACGTAGTTATCTGATTCAATAGCTGCATGGAATATCCTTTTTGTTCTCTTATCAATTTTTTCCAAATCAAATTCTCTTTCATATTCATCCTTTTGAGCTGTGAAATCAGATTTCATTAAACTGTAATATTCATTTTTGTATTTGGGATTTATTAATGTAAACCTATAATGAAAACTATCTACCTTTCGCATAAATAATGATTCCCTAAATTCCTCATACAAACCCCTGTCCTTGAACTTCTGATATATGTTCTCATATACCTCAATAAGATTTGTGTGATTGCGGGAGGCTGCAGTAATGAGAGAATTCTTTCTGATTCTTCTGTAATGCAGGCATTTGTCATAAAAATGAATTCTTGCAGCATCAAATATATAATCAAAGTAGAATGCATTGTCCTCAAAAATAAGGCCTTCAAGAAATCTTTTATCTTCAATAAGTTCCTTTCTGAAAAATTTGGTATATACTGTAACGTCAACCTTAAACAGGTCCTTTTTAAAATCAGTGTATGAAAAGACATCCTTACCAATATCCAACAGGAATGGCATGTCAGAATAGTTGTAATTTCTCTCGCCGGTCTCATCATCAAAGGTCACAAGTTTGAAAATCAGCAAATCAAGATCCATTTGCTGTGATAAATCATACATCTCTTCAAGTCCGGTCAGTTCCAAATAATCATCCGCATCAATGAAATAGATATATTCACCGCCGGCTATTTTTATTCCTGCGTTTCTTGCTGCTCCAACACCCTTATTTTCTTGTGATATCACTTTAACTCGGCAATCCCTGCTTTCGTATTGCTTTAGGATGTTAAGGCTCTCATCAGTTGACCCGTCATTGACACAGATTATTTCAATATCCTCAAATGTCTGGTTTATAATGCTGTCGAGACATTCCTGCAGATATCTATCATCATTATAAATTGGAACAATAACCGAGATTTTAGCCATAATTTTAATTATCTTTTTAATATTATAAAAAATATTATTACAATAGCTTTTTATTGTTTAAATGACATATTCAATATTACAAAAACAATCGGAGAGATTAAAAATATGAAAATTATAGCACTTCAAGCAAGCCCACGTAAAGGTGGAAATTGTGATGTATTAATGGATGAAATGATTAAAGGTATTGAAGAAAACGGCGGAGAAGTAGTAAAATACTATCTTGAAGATGAAGATATTGCACCATGTAAAGCATGTTTATACTGTGCCGAACACCCTGAATGTGTACGTAAAGATGACGGAAACAAAATCATTGACGAGTTAGTTGCTGCAGACGGAGTAATCTTTTCAACACCTATCTACTATGGTCAGATGACTGCACAAGGAAAATTGATTATTGACCGTTTCTATGCAATCGGCCAAAATCCTGACAAGTCTTTATCCGGAAAAGCAGCATTGATATTTACCGAAAACCAACCTGAAGGAACCTATGAACAGTACATTGAATTAACCAAATTCTCACCATTCACATTTATGGGATATGAAGTTCTTGGTCATGTGGATGCTGGCAGTGCAGGTCCTGCAGGTATTGTTGCAGAAGAACAGGAAGACAAACTAAAAGAAGCTTATGAATTAGGTTTAAAATTCTAAACCTAATCTCTTTTACTATTTTTTTTAATGTTTTAACAGTTTTGGGGAAATGATATGGGTCTAGGATCACTTTTTAAAAGGGGCAAAAAAGAACAAAAAGAAGAGGAAGACTGTCACATTGAAATCAATCAGGAAAACTGTGATGCATGTGAGAAATGCTCAACAGCTTGCCCTAACAATGTTTTGATATTGTCTGACGGTTCAATGACAGTTCGCGATTCCCAGGTATGCAAGACCTGCAGGGTATGTGTTGCAATCTGTCCCAATGACTGTATTGTTGTAAACTAGTCTAATTTTTACTGGATTTTTTCCAATCATTTAATGAAAAACAGCCATCATAATATTGATAGTTAGATAATTAAAATTAATTTAATTAATGATTTTTTTAAAATAACAGGTTTAAAAAATAAAAAAAGAAATTATAAATCTAGTAATATACACTAAATTATAATTTTAATTCAGTTGCATCTAAAACCTGGATTTCCATATTCTCTACAAACTCACCGCTTTCAGCACCGAAGCTCTGGAAGTGTGGTGAAGCCATATGTTTTTGAAGAGCTTCTGGGGATTCCCATTTCTCAACAAAGGTTAATGTGTCTTCGTCTGTAGATTGCAGTAACTGATAATCAATATTACCTTCTTCAGATAATGTTGTTTCAATTAATTCTTTGGATATTTCAACAATTGTGTCTATGCAACCTTTTTTTGGTGTAATTTTTGCTATAACAATTATGAAACTCATAACTATCACCAATAATATTTATTCAATATTATTATACTTAAATAATTTGTATAGGTAAATTATTTTTTACATGAACATTTCAAAGAATTAAACTTTTGCAAAAATACATTAATTAAAAAACAAATATATAAAAACAACAATAAATTTTGGAGACAAAAGATGATATACTCAACTGAGATAGAAAATATGTGTTCCGTCCGTAAGGGTGCTAATCATGACCCTGCTCCAATACCTGAAGAGGGCAAATGGGTTAAAGCAAAACAAATAGGAGATATCTCCGGTTTTACTCATGGTATAGGCTGGTGCGCACCTCAACAAGGATGTTGCAAATTGACATTAAATGTTAAAGAAGGTATTATTGAAGAGGCATTGGTTGAAACAATCGGCTGTTCTGGAATGACTCACTCAGCTGCAATGGCTGGTGAAATACTTGTTGGAAAAACAATCCTTGAAGCATTAAACACCGATCTTGTATGTGATGCAATCAATACCGCAATGCGTGAATTATTCTTACAAATTGTTTATGGAAGAACCCAATCCGCTTTTTCAGAAGGAGGTCTTCAGATTGGTGCTGGACTTGAAGATTTGGGAAAAGGTCACAGAAGCCAAGTTGGAACAATCTATTCAACAAAAGAAAAAGGTCCAAGATACTTAGAGCTAACAGAAGGTTACATTACTGAAATTGGACTGGATGAGGATGATGAAATCATAGGTTACAAATATATTAACGTAGGCGTAATGCTTGATCAAATCAAAGACGGAGTTGACCCTCTTGAAGCAATCGAAAATGCTACAGGACAATACGGAAGATTTGATGATGCGGCCAAAAAAATAGATCCAAGGAGTGAATAGAATGAGTTTATTTGAAAGTTATGAAAGAAGAATTGACCAAATCACTCCTGTTTTGGAAAAATACGGAATAAAAGACCTTGAAGATGCAAGACAGATTTGTCTTGACAAAGGATTTGACCCATATGAAATTGTTAAAGGAGTTCAACCGATTTGTTTTGAAAACGCATGCTGGGCATATACCGTTGGAGCTGCAATTGCCATTAAACAGGGCTGCGTAAAAGCATCTGATGCTGCAAAGGCAATAGGTGAAGGGCTTCAATCATTCTGCATTCCTGGAAGTGTAGCCGATGACAGAAAAGTGGGACTCGGTCACGGTAACCTTGCATCAATGTTGTTGAGTGATGAAAGCGAATGCTTTGCATTTCTTGCAGGACATGAAAGTTTTGCAGCTGCAGAAGGAGCAATAGGCATTGCAAACTCAGCAAATGAAGTGCGTCAAAAACCATTAAGGGTTATCCTAAACGGACTTGGAAAAGATGCAGCATTAATCATTTCAAGAATTAACGGATTCACTCATGTTGAAACCGAATTTGACTACTTTACAGGAGAAGTAAAAATCGTTAAAGAAAAAGCTTACTCCGATGGTGAAAGGGCAAAAGTAAGATGTTACGGTGCTGATGACGTGCGTGAAGGAGTTGCAATTATGCATTTGGAAGGTGTTGATGTATCTATAACAGGTAATTCAACCAATCCTACACGTTTCCAACATCCTGTTGCAGGAACATATAAAAAAGAATGTCTGCTTCAGGGCAAAAAATACTTCTCAGTTGCATCCGGTGGAGGAACAGGCAGAACCTTGCATCCGGACAATATGGCTGCAGGACCGGCTTCCTACGGTATGACAGACACTTTAGGAAGAATGCACTCCGATGCTCAGTTTGCAGGATCATCTTCCGTACCGGCTCACGTGGAAATGATGGGACTAATTGGTATGGGTAACAATCCGATGGTTGGTGCATCTGTAGCAGTGGCTGTTGCTGTAGAAAAAGCAATGAAAAAATAAAGGGATTTAATCCCATTTTATTTCTTTTTTTTATTTAATTTTAAAAAAATAGTTTATTTAAGATTTAATAGTTTAGCGGCATTTTCATATAATATCAATGATCTTTCTTTTTCGGTTAAATCCAGTTTGTTGAAGTATTCCATTTCACTGACTGATTCCCACATCGGATAATCTGAACCCCAGAGAACTTTATCCGCTCCATATGCATGTATTAATTCAACTGCCTTTTGTGGGCTTAACTCATATAAACTGGAACTTAAATCAACATACAGATTAGGAGTTCCGGCCAGTTTTTGAGTGGCGTCTTCCCATACGCTCCATCCTGCAAAATGGGCACCAATAATTGTCATGTCAGGGAATTTATCCAAAAATGGTTTAATCTGTTCGGGATTTGAATAATTGTATCTGAAATCACCGCAGTGAATAAGCATTGGTATATCAACTTCATTTACGGCTTCACCAATCCTGTATGCACGCTCGTCATTCATTGCAAATTGCTGAAAGTCAGGATGCAGCTTAACTCCTTTAAGACCCAATTCAATCAGATAGTCCAGATCCTCCTGAATGCTCTCGCTGTCAGGATGCAATGTACCGAAACCTGTAAACAAATCAGGGTTCTGATTAACAGATTCTGCAATGAACTCATTGATGGATTTGACCTGCTTTGGGGTTGTTGCAACAGAATGAATAAGATAGTGAACAACACCAATCTTTTCGCCGTCTTTTATCAATCCTTCAACAGTACCGTTTAAGGACATGTCCAAATCATAAAAGTCCCTGATTCCATGAACCGCTTTGCTTGCAATTTTTTCTGGATAAATATGACAATGTGCATTAATTACTTTTTGCATTATGTTAAGCCACCTGATAATATATTAAAATAATTTTTCACCGGTATAGAGATTTTCTTCTGTATAAATTCGAATCAATCTGTCAATTAAATCATCATACATCAATCTATGACCTACAGCACCACCTTGAGGTGTATTTACATTATTAAGTGATTTATCTGCAAATTCACCTGAGTTGTTTATTATGTACCACATTCCATGGGGTGTGTATATGAAGAGTTCCCCTTCACCGCTGTTAATGCCATTTTTATAGCTGTCGCGAGGGTCATAAATTTTTGTTGAGTGAACGGCAAGTCTTGAGATGTCCTGTTTAGGTCTTGTACCGGTATTTTCAAACAGCATCTTCAGCCATTCGTATGACTGGTCAATGAGGTTGGATTTTTTAATCGGATCTGCAAAAGCCTCCTTAACCTTGTTCTGTCTTTTTTCAAGGGTATTTGTAATGTTTAAAATCTCTTCAACTTTACTTACGTCCTTTTCCAGACATCTCCATCCTTCAGGTCTTCCTGTTACCTGAACGTTACCCTCTACAAAATCCATTCTTTTGAATTTTCTAAAATAAGGCTTTACCTTTTCAAATTCTTCATCCGGAATTTTCTTGTTTAAACCGTAAAGATATCCATATTCGTTGGCATCGTAACATTTGGTTTCAAGTTTCAAATCTTCATTAACCATAGTATTAATTAGTTTTGAAGAAACATATAAATCTATTGTTATATTGAACGGATATGATAAATATAGGCCTATAAATAATTTTTATAAAATTTTTTTGTTTTTTAATTGCAATTTTAATATTAATTTTTTGAGTTAGAAATTTATTTTTATATAAAGAACCAATATATTTACTATGGTAAAAGTAAGTATTTTAGGTTCAACTGGTATTATCGGTAAAAACGTGGCATTTACCCTTGCACGTGAGGATACAGTTGATGAGATAGTAATGTTTTCAAGGCCTGAAAGTCTTGAAAAGGCTAAGGGAGAAACTTATGATATGTATGATGCATTAGCTGCACGTGATATTGACTGCAAGCTCACACCAACATCTGATTTTGAGGATATTGCTGATTCAAATATCGTGCTTATTGCTGCCGGAATTCATCGTGAAAATGATTCAAATATCGTGCTTATTGCTGCCGGAATTCATCGTGAAAAGGGAATGAAAAGGCTGGATTTGGCAGTTCCTAATGCAAAAATAGTAAGCTATTATGCTAAAAAGATAGCTGAATTTGCCCCTAATTCAATTATTCTGGTTGCTACAAATCCTGTGGATGTTATGACAACAGTTGCCCTGAAATCCTCCGGATTTAAAAAGAAAAAAGTAATAGGTGTTGGAAATCACCTGGATTCATTAAGATTAAAGAATTATTTCTCAAGACAAATCGACATTAACAGTTCAGAGGTCCACACAAGGGTCATTGGTGAACATGGTGACCATATGGTTCCTCTTTTAAGCTCAACTACAATCGGCGGTATTCCATTGAAATATTTCGTTGAATATGTTGATTTGGATATAAGGGGACTTGTCGATCAGCTAAAGAGAGCCGGAAATACAATTATTTCTAAAAAAGGTGCTACAGAATATGGTCCTGCATATGCAATATCCAACCTGATTTCCACCATG
>OMSA01000127.1 GCA_900313645.1 uncultured Methanobrevibacter sp. | reverse complement strand
TGTTTAAGCCAGATACTCTATATTGTTTTAGGTATTGCATTTATCCCATGGTTTGGTGGAATGACCGGCGGACTTGATGTATTGTTAGGTTCAACAGGAGGATTTCTAATCGGATTTGTCATCGCATCATATTTCGTTGGATTAATAACTGAAAGATATGCTAAAGCACGTAATTTTACAAGAATGACTATTACCATTGGAATTGCTAATTTTGCATTAATATATATTCCTGGTTTAGCAGGCCTTGCCTTATTCCTTTCATATCAAGGAATTTCTTTTGGAATCGTTGATCTTTTAATGATGGGTCTTGTTCCATTTATTGCAGGAGATATTGTAAAAATATTAGGTGCTGCTTCAGTTTCCAAAGTATTTTTACCAAAAGACTAAATAAAGGTTTTTAAACCTTTTCTTTTTTTATTTACAGATAACATGAAACTTATTTTAAGAGGACATCACCTATTGTGCCTTAAGGGTTTTCAGGGCTACGGTTATGATGAAGACTTCACCAAAAACATGACCGAAATCAACTCAAAAAGAAAGCTTGAAAGCACAACTGTCTCACTGACCACCTCAGCTGATGATATCTGTCAAAAATGCCCTAACCTAAAGGACGGTTTTTGTGAAGACCCACTTCACAATGAACGGATTGTGCAGATGGATAGTGAGGTGTTAAATAAATTGGATATTTCTAAAGAGTATGATTCGCTTGAACTGTTTGAAAAAATAGATGAGATATTCAGCACAAAGGAAAGTGTCTCTGAAATCTGTTTTAATTGTTTATGGCATGAAAAATGCCTATTTTATCAAAATTTATCAAATAACCGATAGATATAAATAGTACATAATAAAGATATATTAAATGTTGTATACACTACAACGCATATAGTCCCGTAGGGTAGTGGTAATCCTTCTAGGCTTTGGACCCGGAGACGGCGGTTCGACTCCGCTCGGGACTACTAAAAACTTTTTTTACTGATATTTTATGGAAAAGGTATTACTTATTGGAATTGATACAAGAAGTATGCTTAACAGTGCTTTAAAACTAGATTATGATATTTTTTCAACCAGTTATTTTTCAACTTCAGACACTCCCATCATTGAAAATCAAAAGATTATTCTAAATGAGAGTGACGGTGAAAGCTGCGGAATTTTTGAAGACAATTTCAACAGCAAAAGTATCATAGAAATGTCAAGGGATTTCATTGACGAAGTTGACTATATCATTCCGATTTCAGGTGTTTCACCAGATGACTTTTCAAAAAAAGATCAAAAAAAGATTCTGGGAAACAGGGATGTGGGGGAAGTTGAAAACAAATTCCGGTTTTTCAAAAAAATCAGAAATGAATTCCTAACTCCTATGACTTTTAGTGTAAGTGATATAGATGAGGCACATGAAATAAGCAATAATTATCCTGACAAGCAATTTATTTTAAAACCGCTTCAAGGAAGTGGAGGATATAACATTAACATGCTTGATAATGCAAACAAAATTGAATTTAATGATAGTGAATTCATGATGCAGGAATATGTCTCAGGAGTAAGTTTAAGCTCATCAGTTTTATCAACCAAAAGTGAAGCAAAAACCATAACCAATACCAGACTGTTTACAGAAAATGATTTTGAAAAAAACAACAGTTTCGTATATGTTGGAAACGCACTGCCCCTGACAGGCAACTCAGTCATGGCCAATGTTAAAGACATTGACAATGTCAACAGCGAAATGTGTGATGCTAGTGAAAATCTGATTTGCAAATTTAATCTGATTGGATCCAACGGTGTGGATTACATCCTCAATGAAGACGGGCTATATGTAATTGAGATTAACCCAAGACTTCAGGGCACATTTGAATGCGTTGAAAAGTCATTTGGAATAAACATGCTTGATGCACATATCAAGGCGTGTAATGGCGAAATCATAAAAATTCCAAAAGCGAAATATTACAGCTTCAAAAAAATAATCTACTCACCAACAAGAATGAAGTACTCAAAAATTAATCTTGACAATATTTATGACCTGCCGCACCCAGGATCAATTACCGAAAAGGGTGAACCGTTGCTTACAATAATTGATAAAGATGAAAGTTTTGAAAATTTATATAAAAAAGTAGAATCTGCCAGTGAAATTGTTAATAAGTCAGCTAGAATAAACCAACTAGATGCATAATAAAAAATAACACTCCAATAGTAATCATAAATGTTGTAATAATCATTCCACGGGTCATCCAGATAAATACTTTGGCTTTATTATCCGGGTCCTTCATAAATTGGTCAATTGGATTTCTTTTCATTTTTACACCGAGTCTTAGAATTTCTAGTAAAAATAATTTTTTTCAGTAACTTGATAATTTTTTAGTTTTTTAAAAATAAACACTAAAATTTTCTTAAAATTTAAAAATAATAAAAAATAAAAGAAAATGAGAAGTATTAAGAAAAATTTAAGCTTCTGCATTTTTTGCTGCTTCAGCTGCAGCAGCCGCTTTTTCATTTTTCTCAATTGTAGACCTAATCATTTTCAATCTTACAAAGTTTTCTCTTTCCATTTCTTGGAGTCTCATATCAATATACTTTTCAGTATTTTGGAATCTTGGAATCATGATATGTTCTAAAGCATTTACTCTACGTTTGGTAGCTTCGATTTCCTCAGCAAGTAAATAAATAGTTTTTTCTACTTCACCAAGTTCAATCAAATACTTAAGAGATTCCTCGAATTTCTTTGCAGCTTCGTCTAATTGTATGGTTGTATCTGAAAAACCGTAACCTCTGTCAATAATGGATCTTTCTTCCATTTTAACATTGGTAACAGGCACTGCTACACCCATAACACTTCTTGATGTAATTTCAACATCGATAGATTCTTTGACTGATAAAGCAGCTTTTTTAACTGCCAAATCACCCATAGCAATTTGAGCTTCAACTAAAGCTTCATTAGCTTCTTTTAGACTTAATTCTGCGTTTTCACGAATACCTTTGACACGATCCAAGATATCAAAAAACTCTTTGATTAAAGCATCCCTTTTTTCTTTGAGTAAACCATGCCCTTTAACAGCTAGTTTAGTCCTGTTTTTAAGAGATAATAATTCCATACGAGTTGGATTAATTCCATCTATAATATCTTGTGCCATTTAATCACCTACATTGCTGTAACGAGATTAGTCATCTTTTGGAAGGTATTGTTCAATAAATTCTTCTTTAACCCTTTTGAGTTCAGCTTTAGGTAAGATTTTAAGTAAATTCCAACCAAGATCTAAAGTTTCGAAGATAGTTCTGTCTTCATCTTTACTTTGAGTAATGAATTGGTCTTCGAATGCTTGAGCAAACTCTAAGAATTTTTGGTCCCTTTCAGTAAGTGCTTCTTCCCCTACAACCGCTACGAGGTCTCTTAATTCACGACCTTCTGCGTATGCAGAATAAAGTTGGTCAGATACACCACTGTGGTCATCACGAGTTTTGTCTCCACCGATACCACCACTCATCAAACGAGAAAGTGAAGGAAGTACGTCT
>OMSA01000012.1 GCA_900313645.1 uncultured Methanobrevibacter sp. | reverse complement strand
CGTTGTTGGAATCTGCGGAGGGCTTCAAATCCTTGGAAACATAATATACGATGAGGAAAAACGTGAATCCAAACATGGAACAATCCATGGATTGGGCCTTTTGGACATTGAATCAAGCTTTTCAAGATCAGGCAAGATTGTTACGCAGTCTGTAGCAACAGTTCCTAGTGATATTGACGGCATTGCAGGAGATATATTTAAAAATATTTCCGGAGAGACAGTTACCGGTTATGAAATCCATGAGGGAACAAGCGAACTTAAATCATCCAGCGCACTTTTAAACATTGAAAAAGGTCAGGGAAACAACGATGATGGATTAATTGACGGCGCAAGTAATGGAAATGTGTTTGCAACATACTTCCACGGTATTTTCCATAATTATAACTTCAGAAGGGAATTTTTGAATTATCTTAGAGTTAAAAAAGGCCTTGAAGCAAAATACGGCGAAGACCCTTATGAAACCCAAAAGGACTATTCACTCAACAGGCTTGCCGAAATTGTTGAAAACCATCTTGATATGGATACAATTGATAAACTGTTATTCAAATAACCTCAGTTTGTCACTCCAGTAAGATATTTAAACTGCTTTTAAATTATCATATAGTAAACCGCGACTATACTAGGTATAGCAATGACAATTGTATTTCTAACCATTCTAAAACGATGTCTTCTCCATTCTTTTTCTGTCAGCTCTTTTGTTTTCGGAATTTTCAAAACACTTAAAATTATGCTTGCAGAAAGGAAAATGAAATACGCATTGAGAATAAACAGATATCCTGCTCCAAGAAGCATGTCCCACCTGCAGTTTGCAATAGCATATCCGCAGGTACAAAGTGGAGGCATCAGTGCTGTTGCAATTGCAACACCAGGAATAACTGTGTTTGTTTTGTCAATTCTGGTCTGTCCGATGATTCCGGCAATTCCACCGAAGAATGCTATTAGCACATCAAAAAATGTTGGTGATGTTCTTGCAAGCAATTCCACTGTTGGCTCTTTGACAGGAGATAAAAGGAAATAAATCATGGCTGCACTGACACTGATTGCAATCTGAATTCCGAAACCTAACATGTGATTACGAAGCAGAGGATAATCAGCAGACACACTTCCATATGCTGAAGCAAGAATGCTTCCCATTATCGGTGAAATAAGCATCGCACCGATAATAACTGCAGTTGAACTCATATTAAGACCGACAGAAGCGATTATCATTGCACATACAAGCACACACATGTTTGTTCCTGTGACCTGACCTCCATCAAGAAGACGTGCTTTAATCTCTTCATGTGGTGCGGAATCCTCTTTTAGAGAAAATGCCTTTCTGACTTTTTCTTTCATTGTTTCGTTTTGATTTTTCAAACTCATAACATCATTTCCTTATCTAACACTTGGAAACTTAAATTATCAACAATCCATGCATGCGATAATTTATGTAAAAAAAAATATTCCTGTTAAATAGTATTGATGTTAATGTTAATTAAATTAATTGATTATATCATTTCAAAAAAATGATTTAAAATAAGAATTTTAAAAAAAAGTAAGATGTGGAGAACTATGCTCCACCAGGAATGGTATATTTATCATTTACTCCGTAAAATATCCCATCACCTTTACGTTTTTCACTTACATTTAAAAGTGCATTGTTGAATATTATGTTTAACAGTTTATATCCGTCCTTATCAATGAAATCTGTTAATACAGAATCATTTTCTCTAATGCTTAATGCATCTTTTTCTATGTCAAAGCATGCAGCGTATAATATTTGCACTGAATTTTCACTTAAGGACTCCGGAGGATATTTTTCAGTTAAATCTTTTGATTTTAAATAATCCTGGAAGTTTTTCCATTCCTTTTTAAGTTCTTTTCCTCTAACAGTCAATTTGCCGTTTTCCAAAATGTCCTTGTAGTTTTCACCGTCAAATCCATTTTCATTTTTCAAAGCCCTGACAAATTCATTAAGGTCTTTTTCGAACTTATTTGCAACTGAAGTGATATTGCTCTGCTTTGCCATGGCCTTCAGGTTGAATTTCTTATTTTTATTCATGTTTTTAAGCAGGTTGATTGCCAATGTTTCGGATGTCTTCTGCTCACCCTTATTTGCAATTCTAAGAGTAATTTTTTTCATGACTTCCATATCTTCAGCGGTTAATTTTTTACCCACTTCATATGAATCTTCTAAATCAATGTCACATTTGATTTGACCCTCATTAATCAAATCAAGTACTGTAAGTGACAATACATTTACCCCGAATCCTCTGTCTTTTGAAAACAATCCTGATACGATAGGATATGAATCAGAACTTGGAGGATTTTTAATATTCTCATCAGCCTGAATTTTATTGTTTAAACCTAACATGCTCTCAAGCTCCCTGAATTTTTATTCATCATTTTCTTTTAAAGATTCCTTATATGCTTCACGGATTTCCTCGACAAGCTCATCGTTTCCTTCAATAATCGGTCCTGTATAATCACAGTCTCTGCAAACGCACTGTGACCAGTTTTGAGGAATAATCCAGTCAATATTTAATGATCCGCATCTTGGACAAATTTTATGCATTTTCATTTTATTCTCCCCTTTATTGGATTTTAAACATTATACTTAAAAGTAACTATATTAAAGTTATATATATAAAGTTTTTCGAATGCAAGCACCCACATACATAATAAATAAATAAAAAGATTAAACAGGACAGTTTAATTATTAATGGTTATTACAGTACTGTTTAACCCCAATACTCTTGAATAATCAATCTTATCCGCTATTTTATTTAAAACACTTATGTTGTCAAACTTAAGATTTTCATTTTCAACTACAGGATTGAAGTCGATACCGGTATCCTTAATTGAAATGAGAATGCTGTCGTCATTTTCCCTGACAATAACGTCAATTGCATCAACATCTTCATTTGTGTTGATGATATTTACAAGCATTTCCTCAATAGCCAGACTGACCAGAGTCGCAGACTTGTTTCCTGACAGATAGTTTTGAACATCACCTGACAGTTCAACTGCCTGCTTAATGTCTCCCTTAATTGTATGCTCAAATACCTTTTCATCATCATTATGCCTGTTAATAAAGAATCCTGAGTATTCTCCATCTGTTTTTCTGTTGAAGTATCTTGAATATGCGAAAATGAACAGTATTGTAACAGCTTCAGCAATTGCAAATGAAATCCAGATTCCGTTTCCTCCAATCAAAACAGAAAGTACGGCCGCAAAACCGATAGGGCCGACAAATCCTTCAAGAAGTGAAATGACTGTGGACAACTGATTTTTCTGGATAGCTTGAGCATAAAATGTGTATAGGAATGTTATTGCAGTTCCGACATAGCTTACTGCAAATATTCTGATTGCATTCAACACGACTGGAATGTCTGAAGGATTCTTTACGCTGTAAAGCAGCAGCAAAGCCTGCGGACAAACAATGAATAATACTGATAACACAAGACTTGCCGCCATCACAATCTTTAACGACCTTTTAATGATATAGTTTACACCGGAATAATCCTCTTCCTTAAAGTAAACGGAAACTATCGGAGACATAGTCTGAGCAGTTCCAATCAGGAATATGTACAATATAAACAGGCTGTTATAGCAGATGCTGAAAGCGACGATACCTGATTTTCCGATATACATACCTACAAGAATGTTTATAATGAATAATTTCAGGGTCAGGTACAGCTGGGTGGATGAAGATGAAAATCCTGATTTTACTATTTGTTTTAGATAATCGACCAATGAATTTACTTTCATTCTTAAAAACTTCAATGTACGTTCCGGTTTGAAGAAATAATAGGATATGATAATTGAACCAACAATGTATCCTGTGGTGGTAGCCCATGCAGCACCGGAAAGTCCCATGCCTATAAATTTAATGTAAATAATATCACAGCATATATTAACAATATTTGCCACCAGTATTGCCCTGAACGGCAATGTTGGAATACCATCCGCCCTTATGAAGTATGATAAACTCATCATATAACATAAAAACGGCATTCCCATAATCAATGCAATGAAGTACATGTTAACATCATGAGCCAGTCCAGGCTGTGAGATGCACAATAGCTGTGAAATATTGCCTGAAAACAGCAATCCAACTATTGTAATCAGCATTCCGATAGATAAAAGAGATATGATGGATGTTGAAAAGTAACTGTTACTTTTTTCATCGTCAAATTCCGCCTTTGAAACGGAACACAGCACACTACCTCCCAATCCGATCATCCAGTAAATGAGATTAACAAAGGTAATGACCGGAGCCACACTTTGTATTGGAGCCAGATTTCCTGCTCCGATTAAAAAACTCACTATCAGACCGTCCACAAACAGGCATATGTTACCCGCCATTGATGTAAACAATGTTGGAAGGAAAAATTCCTTGAATTTACTTCTCAATAGATTATAATTTCTCTCATACATTCTCTTTACCCCTATACGCTAAAGAAATCAAGGTCATCCAAGAACTTGACAAAATTGTAAATGTATTCTTCGGATATGAATGGCCATTTAATGCCCAAACGGTACAGTGCCTGAACAGTGTAATTATTGTCAACAGGCAACCAGATCTTTTTGACTTTACCTGAACCGATTGAAGTAATAAGACCTGACACTCCTTCCTGTTTTGTTTTATCAGCAAGCGCTTCATCCAATGAATTTTGATAGTCATCCTCTTCGGCAGGTTCAATATCCAGTCCCAGAGGCCTGATAATTTCTATTATATCTCCGAAACAGACACTGTGGTGGTCGTACGGATGGAAAACTGTACATTCCTTAGGTGTCTTTGAGAGATTTATTATAGCTTTTGCGGTTGTGTCAATCGGTGAGAACTCCACATTGTTCATAAGCATTGAATAAGGCATTTTTCCAATTGTTACAAATGCTTTCAGACGGTTGATAAATCCGTTTGTTTCAAAGTTGATTTGGAATTCACTGTCTGAGCTTCTTGCCATCAGGTTTCCTACCCTCATGATTTTAACGTCCAAATCATCGTTGACTGCGGCTTCCAGTACGGCACGTTCTGCAAGGAACTTGGAACTGAGGTACTGGTTGTCCACTGCCTGACCGATGAACAGGTCATTTTCTGTGAATTTGACGTCAACAGGAGGATAATTGTTTATACTTTCTCCTGCAATACTGTATGTTGAAACCTGGACGTATTTTGCGTTTTTCATTTTTGCAAATTTAAGTCCGTTAATTACACCACCGAGGTTAATGTCTTCAATATCTGTTCCTGAAGAGAAATGCTTTACATTAGCCGCACAGTTGACTATAGTGTCAATCTTTTCTGGAACAAGCTTTTCAAAGTCTTCGAAGTTTGTAATGTCTCCCTCAATGATATGCAGTCTTTCGCCAAATGCATCCTCATACTCATTGGAGAAGTAATAGAAGAGTAATGATTTCAATCTTTCCTCTCCGCTCAATACTTTATTTGCCCTTACAAAACAGAATATATCTCCGACTTCATTTTCAAGCAGTTCACGAAGAACGTGTATTCCTAAAAATCCTGTAGCACCGGTAAGGAGAACATTTCCAAGACTGTCATGAATTTCGCCTTCAACAATTGTTTCAAGATTATTTTTCTTAAGAAGTTCATTGATTTGTGAATAGTCATAGGACAGTTCCGCTTTCTTGTCCAGTGTTTCATCAGACAGGATAAACTCTGATAATGCCCTAGGAGTAGGATTTGAGAATACATCACCATAATTCAGGTTATAATTATGGTTTAATGCTTCCATGGTTATTTTTGTAACAAGCAGGGATGTTCCTCCTATTTCAAAGAAGCTGTCGGTTGCACTTACCTCGTCAAGTCCTAAAATTTCGGCAAAGAGATTTGCAAAGAATGCTTCAACTTCATTTTCAGGAGCAACATACTCGGTTATCAGCACAGGGTCAGGAAGGTTTCTCAAATCGGTTTTTCCGTTTACTGTCTGAGGCATTTCATCAAGTTCCATATATACTGTTGGAACCATGTAATATACCAGTTTTTCAGCAAGTGATGCTTTTAAATCATCAATATCAATTGAATATCCGTTTTCTTCACGGTTTTCATCCTTATAATCATCATGAACAGTGAAATAAGCACATAAGTGATCATTTCCTTTGATTTTTCTGACAACCACTGCAACGGATTTGATTCCAGGATATTTTGAAAGGCCCACTTCAATTTCGCCTATTTCGATTCTTAAACCTCTGAGTTTGATTTGGTTATCCATTCTTCCGAATACGTAATAATCGCCGTCTTCAGTGACTTTAACAAAATCTCCTGAACGGTAGAATCTGATTCCGTTAATCACTTCATAGGCTTCGGCATTCTTCTCAGGACGGTTGAGATATTCTCTTGAAACACCTTTTCCTGCAATGTACAATTCCCCAATAACATTCGCAGGCAGAGGATTGGAATCAAAGTCCATTACCATTTCATGAACGTTGAACAGTTCCTTACCTATGTGGATATCTGAGCTTTCAAGAAGCTGACCGTTACAGTAAACTGTTGTTTCGGTCGGACCGTACATGTTGAAGAGTTTTCCATTGGAGTTTTCGCTGAGAAGTTCGTATAACCTTTGTGAAAACGGTTCTCCCGCATGTATGTAAACCTTGAAGCCGTACATTGTTTCCTGCATCGCCTCGATTTCAAGATATTGAAGCAGTCTTGAAGGGGTTGCAACGTAAACATTGGCTCCGCTTCTGTGAATCAGGTCCATCATTTCAATAGGATCTTTGTATTCTGTGTCATTAGCAAATACCATCGGAACTCCGTTTAAGAGAGATCCCATCAATTCCTGCTGGAATACGTCGAAAGCTACAGTTGTTGTGGATAAAACCTTATAATCCTCTTTTTCAAGATTGCTTACCAGTTCATAGGTACATACATTTCTCGGGTCAGGATATACGAAGTTTGCAATGTTTCCATGCTCCAGAATAACTCCTTTAGGAAGTCCTGTTGAACCTGATGTATAGATGAGATATGCCATGTTGTTTGCATGCACGTCAGGATCAGGGTTAGAAACATCCTCCTCACTAAGCAGTTCATCAACATCAAGAAGGTTTTGGGAGTATTCACTTAAATCAATTCCTTTTTTCTCGATTACATCATCCACAATGATGAATTTTGATTCACTGTCTGTTAAAACATGCTCAATCCTTTCGGAAGGATATTCTGAATCCACAGGAATGAATGCAGCACCGGATTTTAAGATACCGAAAATGGATGCTATTACGTTACTGTTTCTGTTGAGGATAAACATTACCCTGTCTTCAGGGCCGACTCCTTTCTTGATGAGGCTGTGGGCAATCCTGTTGGCTTTCTTGTTCAATTCATCATATGTGAATTCGCCATCAGTTGCATAAAGTACAACCCTGTCAGGATGCATTTCAACCTGTTTTTCAAATATTTTATTCAGTCTGTCCTCAGGAATTTCATCATATACCAAATCGTCAACAGACCAGCCATCATTTTCAATGATTGAGATATCCTTCATTAAAGTTTTCTCATCGAATTTTTGGAATTTGTTTAAAACAATACCTATACAATCAAGGAAAGTGCCGATTAAAGTGTCTGAATACAGCTGGTCGTTGTATTCACAGAAAATCCTGTACTGATTGTCAACTTCGACTACATTAAGGCTTATCTTAAATTTGAGTCCTTCATAATCAAGTGATTGCCTTTCGACTTTCATTCCGCCGATTTCAATGTCTTCAATGATTTTTCCGTGATATGCATATAATATTTCAGGAGCGATGTCGAATTCATTTGAAATTTCAGTCAGAGGATATGAAGAGTATGTCAGTACATTCAGCCATTCTCCATTGATGTATTCCATATATTGCTTAATGTTTAAATCAGAGTTTAATTTTAAGGCCAAAGGCAGAGTCTTAACCATCATTGCCAATGTTTTCTGCTGATTTGGATTGAATCTACCATTTGTGATTGTAGCAATTAATGTTTCCCGTTTATAAACAAACTTGTTTAGGACAAATGAAGTTGCAGCAAGGAATAGATTATTCTGGCTGATGCTTGATTTCGCACAGAACTCATCGATTGTCTGCTTGTCAAGGAAAATGTCTTTCATTGCAGCCTTACCTTCTGATTCATCACCGTTGATATCCTGTGCAATTACGGTTGCATCATCAAATTCCTTGATTTTATTAAAGAAGAACAATTCAGCTTCCTTGTATAAACTGGACTGTTCTGTTTTGATTTCATTTAGTGAATATTCAAATCCGTCAAGTTCCTCAAGTTCGTAATCCTTACCGTCATAGATTTTAGCAATTTCATCAAACAGTATGTTAAGTGATGTTCCGTCAACGATAATGTGGTGGAAATCGGCCAGAAGCATTGAATCTCCAACTATTTTAAATCTGAACAGTGGCCCTTCATCAAGCTTGAACGGCTTTACAAATTCATCGACATTTGCGTCTCCAACCATTTCAATCAAATCATCAACTTTCAGGTCATCCCTTCTTTGCTGGTAGACCTCACCGTTTTCCATTACCATTCTTGTCTTTAAATAAGGGTGATTGTCAATAGCTTTAACAATTGCTGATTTGAGTTTTTCTGCGTCAATTCCCTCACTGAATTCCATTTTCTTTGGAAGATTGTACGCAGTGTTTTCCGGATCTTTGATGCAGTCAAAGTAAACACCAAGCTGATTTGAAGTCAGAGGGTAGAGTTCCTGAACATCACTTGATTCGTCATCGGTTATCTTAATTTCTGAAGCTATCTTTTCAATGGTTTTGTAACTTAATATTTCAGTAACGTTGAGCTGAGCGTTCAGGTTATTGTAAATGGCTGAGGTCAGCTTAATTACTGAAAGTGAAGTCAGCCCTATGCTGAACAAATCGGTGTTTACACCAAACTCGTCAAAGCCCAAGATTTCACTAACCATGTCAAACAATTCTTTTTCGATTTCGTTTCTTGGTTTGATGAATTCATCAACATCAATTTCAGGATCAGGTAAGTTTTTAAAGTCTGTCTTTCCGTTAGGGGTTTTCGGGAATTCGTCAAGTTGTGTGTAATAAGAAGGCACCATATATTCAGGCAGTGAATCTGTTAGGTGCTGTTTTAAATCGTCCATGTCAATATCTTCTGTTGCTGTGAAATAGGCGCATAAGTGTTCAATGGCGTTGATTTTTTTAACTACAACCTTTGAAAGGGTTACGTTTTCATAATTTGCAATTGCACCTTCGATTTCAGACAGTTCTATTCTTAAACCTCTAAGCTTGATTTGGGTGTCGTTACGGCCTAAAACATACAATTCGCCGTCATAGTCCTTTTTACCTAAATCTCCTGTGTTATAATATGGGATGTTATTTAGTTGCATGAATACCTTTTCGGTCTGTTCTGGATTGTTCAGATATCCTCTAGCTATTCCTGCACCACCTACATAGATTTCACCGGAAACGTAAGGAGGCAGTTGATTACCGTCGATATCCATAACCTTATCCACTACATTCAGCATTTTCCATCCTGCAGTGACTTTTGGAGAGTCAATCAGCTTATAATGAGAAGCTATTGTTACTTCTGTTGGTCCGTATGAGTTGTAGATGTCCGCTTTAGTGTATTTTGACAGCCTGTCAAACAATACTGGTGGGAACCCTTCTCCACCTACAACGATAACGTTACAGTTTCCAACGACTTCCTGAATTTCTTCAAGCTGAAGGTATTCAAGCAGTCTTGTCGGTGTTGAACCGAAACCTTCAGCGCCGGTTGTTTTGAATAAATCAACCAGTTCCAATGGGTCGATTGCCTGCTCATCATTGGCAAATACTACAGGCAGACCATTTAATATTGTACCGAAGATTTCTCTTAAAAATACGATAAATGAAACTGTGGAAATTGAAATGAACTTATTACATTTATGATTCAACTCATAAATAGGAGCGTTTTCTTCCACATTTGCTATATAATTTGAAATTCCCCTGTGAGTAATCATTACTCCCTTAGGTTTTCCTGTAGAACCTGAAGTGTATATTAAAAAACACAGGTTGTCCGGAGTCAGTTCAACTTGAGGATTGGAATCATCGTCTTCCTTGAGCAGTTCATCGACATCCATCCTGTTTTCACCATCATATTCTATTTCTGATGATGTGATGACGAATTTTGAATCACTGTCTTCAAGAATCTGGTTGATTCTGTTTTTCGGATAATTCGGATCGATTGGGATAAAAGCTGCTCCTGATTTGACAATACCCAAAACAGCAGCTATCAAATCACTGTTTCTTCTCATCATAAACATTATCCTGTCTTCAAGTTCAACCCCCTTCTTGATTAAGGCGTTAGCTATCCTGTTTGCTTTTCTGTTCAGTTCATCACAGGTGAGTTCGCCGTCTTCAGCATAGAGAATTGTCTTGTCAGGATTTTGAGAAGCGACATTTTCAAATATCTTGTTTATTACCCCTTCATTTGCAAGTTCAATTTCAAAACCTTCATCCAGCTCAAGGGTTTCACAGATTGAGATATTTTTAAGCTGCTCATCATCTTCTGCGAATTTATCAAGCAATACATCCATTGCATTTAAAAATTCAGCCATAAGCTCTTTAGAATAGAATGATTCGTCATAACTGATGTTAATCTTTCCGCTTTCAAAATTGAATACTAATTTATAATCCTGAACATCGTATTCATCTTCAAAGAATAATATTTCGCTTTCAAATCCAAGTTTTCGATTGTTCAGGAGAGGATAATTTTTATATTCCTCAAATGAGTGTTTGAAATCCTCGAAAAATTCCTTAACAGTAATGTCAGTGTTGAAATGATAACCTGCAGCTACCTTATTATATGCAATCAAAATATCCTTTGAAAAGGCAAATTTAGTCAAGTTAAACAGGAATGTTGCAAGCAGTAACTTCTCTTTTGACAAACGGTAGGTATTGGCCAAAGACTTTAATTTATCAATGTCTATCGCTTTTGATACTTTCTTAAAGTTTACCTTATCTCCGTTGACATCAGGAGAGATGGCTGTGGGATTATCAAAAGAGTTGATTAAATTGTTATAATAATTTTCAGCTTTGAAAAATTCGACTACATTAACGTCATAATCTCCGCATCTTTTAGATGAATCCTCATTAACCTGTTTTACAAGATTTTTAAGACCTGAGGCCATGGCTTCGATTTCATTTGAGCTGAAACATGATTTATCATATTCAATGAATATGGAGTGTAATCCTTTTTTATCGGAATAATTTTTGTTGATTCTGAAGTGGAGAGGGAATTTGATGTCTTTTTGAAGAGTTAAGAATTTTGAATTGTGGTTTGTGGAATTTGATACGATTGAAATCATTGAAATGCAGTCCGGATCAATTCCGGCATTTCTCAATTCAGTAGTGTACTCACTGAACTGTAACTTTGCATGGGCTAGACCTTCTTTTAGAACGCCTTTTGAGTAGGCAAGCAATTCATCAAAGGTCAAATCCTCATCATACTCCATTCTCAGAGGAATTGTATTTACAAACATTCCCAATGCATCATCCTGTCCGAAATATCGTCCGTGAACGGATGTGTTCAATACCAAATCCTTAAACAGTTTATTGTCTTTTTTGGATCTTGAGAGATATAAAAAATTAAGTGCAAGTGCAGTAACAAACGGGGAATAACCCAAATCAGGGTTTTTATCCAAAAGAACTTCAAGATATCCCAGTTGTGAATCATCAAAAGAATACCAATCCTGAGAATAGTCTTTTAATGTATCCAGCCAATATTGCTTGTCCTGTTTGGCTTCATCAGATTCCAGATAATCCTTTTCCGCATTAACATATGTTTCATAGGAATAATCAATCGGAATGTATTCCTCATTGTTTTTGCAGGAGCGAATAAATTTTTCGATTTCCTGAGGAACAATTGAATAAAGGGAAGTTCCATCAAGCAGAATGTGCTGTACAACACCAATAAGAACACATTCTGAATCTGTTTTTAAAACGGCCCATTTATATAATGGAGAATCAAATATATCCTCAAACGGATTGTCCAGATAATCTTTAATAAATTCATCAAGATTTTCTTCCAAAACGTCAAATTCATCAACGCTTACGTCACTATCCGCATAATATTGTTTAAAATCACCTGAATCATCATGTTTGATTTGTAAATTCAAATAATTTCCACAAATATATTCAATAGCTAATTTTACATATTCAAAATCCTCTAAATCATAATCCTTTCTAAATTTAAGATAAAATGAATCATTATGAGGATTATTTATTTCAGAAAACAGCAGCATTTTCTGGGAAGATGATAACTCAAATAAATCCATTTACATAACCTCTTCATAGCATTAAATAGTTAACAATAATCATATTTTTATTAAATAAAATATTTAAAACAATATGAACTAAATAATATCAGGGATAATTATGAAAGTTTCTAAGAATTATAACAATAAAGAATTAACAATGACTGTTGAGGGACGTGTTGATACTATTACCTCAAAGGATTTGGATAAAGAAATCAATGCCGAATTAGGTAACTTTGATTCATTAATAATGGATTTCACCGATTTGGAATACATCTCAAGTGCAGGATTAAGAGTCCTGATTACAACTCAGAAAAAATTAAAAGCAGAAAACATCCCCTTAGTTATTAAAAACGTTAATGATACTGTTAATGAGATATTTAGAATGTCCGGTTTTAATAAAATTTTGAAGATAGAATGAATTCTATTACAGTAAAACCCGAATTAGATGAATTATACACATTAAACGAGTTTATTTCAGATGAACTTGGCATGGAAAACCTTCAGGTTAACTTAATTGTTGAAGAGATATTTGTCAATATCGTCAATTACTCAAAAACAGAATTTATTATTGTTAATGCCGAATATATTGAACCGACATTGACACTCGAATTCATTGACAACGGAATAGAATTTAACCCACTTTTAAAAGAGGACATTGACCTTCCCAATGACATTGATGAAGCCCAAATCGGAGGGCTGGGTATTTTTTTAACAAAAGAACTTGCTGACGAACTTGATTATCATTATACTGATGGTGAAAATCACCTAGAAATAGTTAAGATAGTGAAACAATGAAATCCAAACTAATAAAGATGGCAATATCATTTGTATCAATGATAGCTGTTTCTTTTGCATTTTCATCAATGCAATTTTTTGAATTAGGAATACACAATCCCCATGTAGGATTGTTATTTGTTTTAGGTCTGTTATTCGGACCATATGGTGCAATCGGTGCAGTATTGGCAAATATAATGCTAGATGTTCTGAACGGATTTACACCAATACAAATAATCCCTTCAGCAATTATCAGTTTTGGAGTTTCATATTTGGCATACAAACTTTGGTACTCCGGTTTTAAAACAGAAAAGATTACAAAACCCAAATTGGATAATATTTACCATCTTCTTCTATTTTTATCAGCTATACTGATATGCGGATTTATTTATTCATCCGCCCATGCAGATCTAATCGGTATTTTTTTCAGCAAGGACATTGATGAATATCTATTTGCTTCTTACTTTTTGAACTTCGTTAATATCGCATTTATCTTTGGAATACTTGGAATCTGGCTGTCTAAAAAATTCGATTTTGTAGAAACTCCAAAAACATCAAAAAGGCCATTAAACGAAAGATTATATAATATAATATTTATCTCATTGGTTATTGTTTCAATTATCACTGCAATTTCTCTACTCCTAAACATAAATATTAACTTCATGATTTTAGAATTAATATTGATTGGAATTCTATTAATCTGCTATCTGACAAAACCGTTTGCCTATAAGATAAACACAAAGTATAAGAAAACAATATCTGAAAAGATTATACGAAATTTCCTCATGATAACCTTGATAATTGCCATTATGGGAATTGTGATTTCCCAATTAAGTTACAAATTTCTTATTGATATAGGTGGGATTAATCCATATTTACTTATGATGCCTGCTTATATAATAACTGACATAATTATTACTTTATTCTTTATTCCAGGAATTATCATTTTAAGATATATTGAAAGTCATGTGATGAAACCTATTTTATCATTTTCCGAAATCGAAGATTTCATTAATGAAAATGAGAAAATCGAAAGTGAGGGATTGGTGGAAATCTATTCCAAATACGTTAATGAACAAACCGAAATCGGAACACTTGCGCGTTCATACACAAACCTAATCAACCACAACAATCAGTATATTGAAAATATTCATGAAATTGAAGGGGAAAAAGAGCGCATTAAAGCGGAACTCGAGATTGCAGAAAATATTCAGGCTGCAAACCTGCCAACTGAAGCGATTATAACTGATGATTTTATCGTAAACGGTTATTCACATCCTGCAAAAGAGGTTGGAGGAGACTTTTTTGACTATTATATGTTGGATGAGGATAATTTGGCCATCGTTATCGGTGATGCATCTGGAAAAGGTGTGCCTGCAGCAATTGTTGCAATGATAACTCAGGTCATAATCAAACAGATGCTAAAATATGACAATGATCCATCAAAAATTTTACACCATCTTAACAATCAGTTGTGTGAAAACAACCCTGAATCCATGTTTATTACTTTATGGCTTGGAATCTATAACAGAACAACCCATAAATTAACATTTTCAAATGCAGGCCACAATCCGCCATTAATAAATGAAAACGGCGAATTCAAATATTTGAACATTGAAAGCGGCCTTGTATTGGGAATTATGGAAGATTTTGACTTTATAACTGAAGAGATGACATTAGCAGAGGAAATAGTCATTTACACTGACGGAATAACTGATGCAAACAATGAAAACAATGAAATGTATGGTGAAGAAAGACTTCTAAACTTCTTTAATGAATTTGAACATAACAGGGATCTTATCAGACCATTATTAAATGACATCAGCAGCTTTACCAAAGATGCGGAACAATATGATGACATGACCCTATTATACCTACGAAAAAAATGATTAAATTAGCTTATTGCAATGTGGAAAATTTGGATATGAAAAGAGCTTACGAGCTAGTTTCTAAAAACCGCCAAGAAAAAATTGATTTTTACAGATTCGATAAGGATAAAAAGCTCAGCTGTGGAGCCTATCTTCTTTTGAAAAAAATGCTTAGTGAAGAAAACATCATAAAACCCATCTTTAAATTTGAAAAATATGGCAAGGCATACATATCCAATTATGAAAACATTTATTTTAATTTAAGCCATTCCGGAAAAATGGTTTTATGTGCAATATCCGATAAGGAAGTTGGTGTAGATATTGAATATATTGACCCTGAAATTGATTTAAACATAGCTAAACATTACTTCTACAACAGCGAATATGAAAACATCATGAACTGCGAAAATAGCTCAGACGAATTTTTCAAATATTGGGTTTTAAAGGAAAGCTACATGAAATACACCGGCCTTGGAATGAATCTGAAGCTGGACAGTTTTGAAATAATA
>OMSA01000106.1 GCA_900313645.1 uncultured Methanobrevibacter sp. | reverse complement strand
ATTTTTTCAATTTCCTTTTGGGTTTTAGCTTTGTCAGGAGTTGTTAATATTAACTTTTCCAGGTTCATATTTTCTTCTTTTCCGCGTACAAAGCCTTCAAAAGTAAATATTGCACCTGAATAATCTATTTTTGTATTCTTTTTCAATTCTTCTATTAAATCTGCTGTTGTTACTTTATCTTCTTTTGCTTCGATTACTCTGACAACCATTTTATCTCTCCTAAATTGAATCCCTAACATACTATTAATTTAAACCTTTATAAAACTGATTGTTAAATATCGCTTACTTCTTTTTGGGACAGGTTTTTCAATCTCTCAACGCCGTTTATCTCATCCAATAGCTCAATGGTTGAATTTGGAACCAGTTCCTGCCAATTTTCGCCAGCCAATATTCTGCGTCTGACTTCGCTTCCGGATAGATGGAGTCTGTCATAAAGAGGTGGCTGTCTGACTTCAAATGATTCCTCTTGGAATAACTGTTTAACTAAAGGATTTCCTGAATAAACAATGGAAAATGGAGGAGTTAACATCTTAACGTGAGAAACCCAGATTGCGTTGAAATTAATATCCTGCATTGGAATAATGTAGTATCTTGATGAATCGACATCCCTTTCAGCCAGAGCCTGGCTCATCATTACAATACGCTCACCTGCAGTAAACGGATCTTTAAGTTCATGACTTAGCTGGGCACTTCCGATTCCAATGATGATTTCATCAACTTCATCCAAAATCTTATCAATGACTTGCATATGTCCGTTGTGGACTGGTTGCATTCTACCAATTAGAATTCCTCGTATTTTTTCCATTTAAATCACTTAAGCGTTTAATTCATCTAAACTTTTAATTAAATTTTTAGCGGTCTGTTCTTTTTGAGATAATGAATCAGTGATTGAAGTTTCCATAAGCAATGTATTAATGCCCTGCTCTGCAATAGGCATTGTCACTTTTTCAGGACTTGTGCCTTCACTGAACTTGAAATCTACCAGATTAACATCATTTGATAATTTTTGCATATAAGAATCGAGTTTATCGGTTCTGTTGGATAAATTGAATATGAAATTTGAATACTCATATTCAGGATCTATTTCATGGACATCAACTACGATAAATGGTTTGTCTGCAGCAATGTTAGGCACAATGAATTCATTAGCAAGCTGTTCACCAGCCTCACGGGTGTCATCACGTGAGGTTAAGTTTTCATGAGTCTTGACGTAGTATATTACAAATTTCTTATGTAAATTATTGCCTCCGCCGTTTGTTAAGTCGTACACAGTTTTATTTATGGCCTCATGAATTTCATGCTCTCTTGGATGAACTCCTAAAATAATTCCTACGGTTTCATTAGAAGACATATCTCCGGCATAAATCTTATAAACAGCACCATTTGCATCTGATCCGATTGCTGTAACATTGTATGTATTTTCATGTCCGTTTACGATTTGAGGTAATATTATTGATATGTTAATAATTACAATTAGTATCAGAACGATGAGTAAGATTTCATATTGTATTTTTTTATTCATAAATTTACCTTATTATCTTTTTAATAATTAAATATCTAACTAAACTTATATTAAAGACTTTTTACTAAATTAATATTATTAACACTTAATGGAGTATTTTTAATGGAAAATAAAAATATAATAATTGCAGTAGTAATCATTGTAATAATAGCCATTTTAGGAGTGATTTTTGCTACTGGAATTTTAAATGGTAATGATAAAAGCAATGTCGAAACTACTCCATTCAATTCCACATTTATGGAAGGTAGTTTCGTTGGAAATACCAAGCTTGCGGAAGATAATGTTTATATGCAGTCCTATGAAGATAAGGAGAATAAAATAACTTATAATATTTCAACAGTCGATGATTCCGATTCATTAATGGACATCTATTATCTTCAGGGAATATCAAATCCTGAACAGAGAACATTTAACGGAAATGACTGGAATATTTACTTTGCTCAAGCTGTTTCCGGTGATGGCAACCAATCCAGCAGTGAGGCAATGAATATCATTATCTGCCAGTCACAATCAGAAAAGCAAGGATACCTAATTTATGTCATATTTGAAGCTGATTCAAAAGTCAACTTTACCTTGAATACCTACGGTGACGCTTACATAGATTTCATTGAACCGTTACTTGAAAGCGTAACCTTAAAAGAATCCAGCAATGTTCCGAAAATATATGATGAATTGGGAGTATCTGAAAGTGAATTTAATCAGCAGATGGACTTGATAAAACAATATAAAGCTGGAAACACTTCAGTTTTAGAAGGAACAGGTTAGAATGAGAATTACAGTCTTTCATGCAGATGAATGTGACAGAAAAAAATGCACAGCCATTAAACTGGCCAAAATGGGAAAATGCAGATTGGTGGAAAACATCAATAAAATCCCTTCCGGTGCAATTGTTCTAAATCCATATGCTGAGAAAGCTGTATCCTATGAGGACTACCGTTTCGTACAAAGAAGAGGGATTGTGGGGCTTGACTGTTCATGGAATGAAGTTACAAGCTCTAAAAAATTCTTTTCTTTATCAAAATATCACAGATCACTGCCTTTTTTGATTGCTACAAATCCCGTAAATTACGGAAAGCCATGCATCCTGTCCACTGTTGAAGCTATTAGTGCAACGTTATACATTACACGTTTTAAAGATGAAGCTCGTGATTTAATGAACGGTTTTAAATGGGGACATACATTTTTGGAATTGAATCATGATTTGCTTGAAGCTTACAGTGAAGCGGATACCAGTGCTGAAGTCGTACGCGTTCAAAATGATTTTCTAGACTCTGAAAAATAATATTTTTCAATTTATTATTTTTTCATAGTTTTAACTTATTTTTACTAAACCTTTAAATACTATTAAGATAAAATAATTAATTAATAGTTATGAATACTCATAACAGTTTATTATTATTAATTTTCACGATTACAAGGAGGAGTTATTAATGGCAAGATTTGAAGAAGCAGAAAACAGAATGTTCAATGTAAAAATCTGCTTAAAATGTAATGCACGTAACCCTGCTGGTGCTACAACTTGTAGGAAATGCGGTTACAAAGGTTTAAGATTTAAAGCTAAAGAACAAAGAGGATAATTTTATTCTCTTATACACTATTTTTTTTTAAACAATTAATTATTAATATTATTTTTAACAAAACTATTTTTAGGTATTCTTATGAAAGACATTGAAAATTATATTAGAGATATTTTGAAAACAAGAAAACTTCATTTTACTTTAATTGATCCTGATGAACAAAGTCCTGAAGAAGCTTTAAAAATAGCTACTGAGGCTGTTGAGGGTGGAACTGACGGTATTATGATTGGCGGGTCAACTGTTAATGGTGATGATGTTGACAACACCTGTAAAATATTATCTGAAAATATTGCTGTGCCTATTATTATTTTCCCTGGAAATACCAGTAGTGTAAGCAAATATGCTGATGGAATATTTTACATGAGTTATGTTAACTCCACTAATCCGTATTGGATTAACGGTGCACAGGCTCTTGCGGCACCTTCAGTTAAAGCATCCGGAATTGAAATTTTGCCTATGGCATATATGGTTGCCGAACCTGGCGGAACTGTCGGATGGGTTGGAGATGCTAAGTTAGTACCTAGAAATAAACCTAAAATACCGGCAATTTATGCAATGTCTGCTGAAATGTTCGGTTTGAAATTTTTCTATATTGAAGCTGGTTCCGGAGTCGATCAACCAATTCCTCCTGAAATGATTGCTTATTCCAAAAAAGCTACTGATAATATGATCATTGTCGTCGGTGGGGGAATCCGTGACGGTAAAGCAGCTTATATTGCAGCAAAAGCAGGTGCTGACATTGTTGTTACCGGAACTGTTGTCGAAGAAGTTGATGACGTTCAAGTTAAAATTCAAGAATTAACCGGAGCTATTAAAAAAGCTTCACTAGAGTAGTTTTCAACTGCTCTTACCAAACTTTTTTTTTAATATATAACATAATTAAGTAACAGTGATATTATGTTAAATTCATTATATGAAAAAGCCATTGCTATGAAAGGATTTATCCATGATATTGATTCCGAAACCGATGTTGAATCACAGCTTGACTATAAATGGTTTGACAGGCCAATCGGTGAAAGTGCTGATGAGTTTATCATTGCTGCAGGGGACGGAAGCTTCAACAAAAAGAAATTCCTGACAGTTAACTTCTGTGCTGTTGGGGCGGAGTCCATAATTTATGACGGCAGGATAAAAAAGATAGACGATTCAGACATATTTGAAATACCTCATAT
>OMSA01000044.1 GCA_900313645.1 uncultured Methanobrevibacter sp. | reverse complement strand
ATTGAAAATCCTGACGCAAACAAATTCGGTGTCAAATGTCTCGAATACGTAAACGACAGAGCTAAAAAATTACAAGAAGAAACCGGCCTCAGATGGTCTGTTTTACAAACTCCTGCAGAATCTACTGCATACAGATTTGCAACTCTCGACAAAAAACAATTCGGAGACCAAGCAATTGTACAAGGTGACGGAAACGCAAACTACTACACAAACTCCTCACACGTACCAGTAGACACAGGATTATCATTAATTGAAAAAATCAAAATTGAAGAGCAATATCACAGTTTAACTCCTGGTGGACACATCTTCCATGCATTCATGGGCGAATCATACTCCGATCCAGATTCATTAATGAGTTTAACTAACAAAATTGCTAGAAAATCCGATATCGGATTCTGGGCTTACAGCTCAGCATTAAGCTTCTGTTTAAAATGTAAAACTTTAATGAAAGGGCTAAACAATGTTTGTCCTACCTGTGGTGAAAAAGAAGATGTAGAATGGTATGACAGAATTACCGGTTACGTACAACAAGTTGGACGTGCAAAATCTGCATCCGGTGGTTGGAACCCAGGTAAACGTCAAGAATTAATTGACAGAAGAAGATTTGAAGATAACTAAGGTTATCTTCCTTCACACCATTTTTTTTATTTGATACCATTTCCAGATTATTTTTCAAAAATCACCAAAAAACTAAAAGTATATTAATAGCATTAAACTAAAATTATAATATTATCATATCACTGATGATAATAGTTATTTTCACATTCTATGTTACTAGTATTTATGGGCTTTTTTAATACTAGGTCGCTGATAACATAGATTTATACCCAGACTGAACTGATTAGAGGTAATATAATGCAAAGATCAAGAGGATTAAAAAGTAGATCAAGGAAAAAAATGACTAAAGTACAAAGACCGGGTAGAACAAACCCAATTACTAACAGACTCCAAAGATTTGAAGAAGGAGATTTAGTTCACATTACTATTAATCCATCCATCCAAAAAGGTCAACCTGCACCTAGATTCCACGGTAAAACCGGTAAAATCATAGGTCAAAAAGGTAAAGCTTACATCGTATCTTTAAAAGATGGAAACAAACCTAAAGAGTTAATAGTAAGACCTGACCACTTAAAATTACAAAACTGATTTCTATGATTGGAAAAGAAATTATTGAAAGCGAACCAATACCAAGTTCAGAAGTTAAAGAAATCATTGAAGATTTTGCTGAAAATAATGAATTGAATTATGAACAAAATCTTACCGTAAATCATCTTGCAAGATTCAAAAGATACTCTGCTGATGACGCTAAAGAGATATATCAAAAACTTCAGGACGAATTTGGTTTAAGGGCTAAAGTCGCTGCTCATATTGTTGATTTAGTTCCTCAGGATTTAGCTGACATGAGATTAATTTTTGCTAAAGAACCAAGCAAAACCACAAAAGAGGACATGGAAGCAATTCTTGAAATGTTAGAACAATATGACTTTATCGAATAGTTTTTCACTATTCACTTTTTTTATTTATTTGACACTATTTTTACTAAGCCAGATTACTTTTTTTACACATTACAGTTTATTTGAGATTTTCAAAAAAACCAATTTTTATACATTTTTTAGATATCTTTATTATACTTAACAGTCAAAACTATTAATAAGTTTATATAATAGCTAACAAATTGCTAAATATAAAAAACAATAGTGAGTGATAAAATGGATAAAAGAAATAAAAATCAAAATAAGCCAACAGTAAAAAAAGAAGAAAATGCTGTTGTACTTGATTACCTTAGTCGTGGCTATGTCAAATCTGATATGTCAAAATTCGGTGGTAAACCTATTGCTCAAGCTATTGGTACAGAACAATTCACTTTACTTGAATTAGCCCCTAAAAATGGTGTTGATTTAGAAATACAAGACTCTGTCTATATTGGAAAAGGAAAAAGAGATAAAATTTATAGAGTTCTTGGAAAATTGGATTTTGAAAATTTAACTGCAACAAGTAGAATAGAGCTTGATTACGCTATTCGTGATATTGTTGAAGCAAATGAAGAAAGATTTGTTGAATTTTTCAATACAACAGATTCTGTAAGTACAAGATTACACTCTTTAGAGTTAATTCCTGGAATTGGAAAAAAATACATGTGGGATATTATTAAAGCCCGTGAAGAAAAGCCTTTTGAAAGCTTTGAAGATATTTCAAAAAGACTTCCGACATTGGCCGATCCTGCAGGAATGATTGTAAATAGAGTAAAACAGGAATTAGATACAACAACACCAAGAAGAGGAAAGAACAAATATTACATATTTACACAACCTCCAAGAGCCCCAAGAAGAAAATAAGTGATAAATTGATTAGTGAGAATTCCCCATCCTTATCTAAAACAACAAAAGATATTTTAAATAAATATGGGATTAAGTTAAACAAAAATCTTGGTCAGAATTACTTGATTGATAAAAATAAAAGGGACCAGATTGTTAACTTCGGAAACATTTCAAATGATGATGTTATTTTGGAAATCGGTGCCGGAATTGGAACACTAACAATTGAAATTGCCAAAAAAGCTAAAAAAGTAATAGCCATTGAACAGGACCCTAAAATTTGTGAAATACTGGCTAATCGGCTTAAGGAAGAAAAAATATCTAATGTAGAACTAATTAATGATGATGCATTGAAAGTGGATTTTCCAAAATTCACTAAAATCATCTCCAACCTACCTTATCAAATCTCATCACCGATAACATTTAAATTTTTAGATTATGATTTTGATCTTGCTGTTTTGATGTATCAGAAGGAATTTGCAGACCGCATGAACGGTGAAGTGGCAAGCAAGAATTATTCAAGACTTTCCGCAATGCTTTATTTCAGATGCGACGTTGAGAAACTGACTGACGTGAGCCAGGAAAGCTTCATTCCAAAACCCCAAATCGATTCAACTGTCGTTAAGCTGACACCAAAGGAAAACCAGATTTCTCCGGATGACTTTAAGGTTTATTCTAAATTTACAAAAGCATTATTCCAGCACAGAAACAAAAAAATCAGAAACGCTTTAATCGATTCAAGACATATTATCAGCAATATTGATAAAAAGGAACTGAAAAAGAGATTGAATGCGATTGAAGATGAAATTCTTAATGATTACCTGTCCAAGAGAGTTATTGTTTTAACTCCCGAAGAGATTCTTGAAGTTTCAAAAGGACTGAATCCGATTTTTGAGGAGTGATTGCAATGCCTGATTTTATAATTAATACTGACGAAAACGTTTATGTTCCGGCTGAAGACAGCTATTTACTTGCCGACAATCTGGAGATTGAAAATGGACAGAGTGTGTTAGAAATTGGTACGGGTTCAGGTGTCGTTGCAATGTATGCGTCAAGACTTACAGACAAAATTACGGTTACCGACATAAATTTTGACGCCTGCCAGCTGGCCGAGAAAAACTTTGCAGAAAACGGCATTGAAAACATTGAGGTGCTGTTTGGAAATCTCTTTGAACCGGTAAAAGATCGAAAGTTTGATGTAATTTTATTTAATACTCCATATCTACCGACCGATGATGGTGATGTTATTGAGGACACAATAAATTATGCATTCGATGGTGGATTAAATGGAAGGAAAGTCATCGATTTATTTTTAGATGAAGTGGGAAATCATTTAAATGATGGAGGAATTGTCCAGATGATACAGTCTTCACTGTCAGGCAATGAGGAAACCCTTCAAAAGTTTGATGAGATGGGATTCATATCCGAAATAGCTGAATCAGAACACTTCTTTTTTGAGGATATAACATTAATAAATGCATATAAAGTTTAAGGTGATAATAATGGAAGAATGGAAAAAATCAGTACTTATAGGAGTAATTTTAATTGCACTTGCAATCTTATTTGCAATCGTTAGAAAGGAATTCAACATCTGGATAATATTGATTCTGATTTTGGCAGCAGTCGATATAATATTCGGACTGCTTAGAAAAAAAGTTGAATAAGGAGAATCAGTATTCTCCATCAAAAACAAGTTGTGCCGGCCCTTCCATGAAAGCGCCTAAGGCATCTTCTTTTTTATAGACTTCAAATCTCAAGTCTCCACCAGGCAGATGAAGCAATACCTTTTCATCAAATAGACCAAGCTTGAAACCTGAAATAGCTGTGGATGTAGCGCCTGTACCGCATGCTAAAGTAACACCTGCTCCACGTTCCCAAGTAATCATTTTGCCCTCGTTTTTAGAGATTACCTCAACAAAGTGCACATTGATCTTTTCCGGAAATACTTCGTGTGCCTCAATGGCCGGACCGTATTTGTCTATGTCGATTTCATCCACATCATCAACGAATATTATTGCATGAGGATTTCCGACGCTTATTGCAGTTACATTGAATGTTGTATCAATGACTTCAAGTTCATCGTCAAGAAATTCGTCCTTATCTGAAGTCATTGGAATTTCAGGAGTTTTAAATGTTGATGTTCCCATATCCACTTTAAACAATACCGGCTCATCATTTTCCAATGTAATTTCAATTGTCTTGATTCCTGCCCTTGTCTCTACGGTCATTTTTTCCTGTTTTAAAATGCCTTTCCTATAGACGAAATCTCCAAAGCATCTTATACCATTGCCGCACATTTCAGCTTCGCTTCCGTCAGGATTGAACATTCTGTAACCGATGTCAGCTACTTCGGAAGGCTCTACGAAAAGTACTCCGTCACCTCCGACTCCGAAGTTTCTGTGGCATAGCATTCTGCATGCTTCAGGTTTGTCCGCTTCAGGTATGACCTCCCCGTCAAATTCATTGATTATTGGAAAGTCATTGCCTATTCCATGCATTTTTGAAAATTTTAATCCTTTTAAATCTACCATATTATCACTTATTTTAAATGTGGAGGGATGCTTTGCTGTGCGTATAAATCTTCAAAAGTCTGTCTTTCACGTACAAGACTGCATTTTCCATCACTTACAAGCACTTCAGCAGCAAGCGGGCGGGAGTTGTAATTGGATGACATTGTAAAACCGTATGCACCTGCATTAAGGATACCCAGGACGTCGCCTTCTTCAACTTCAGGCATCGGTCTGTCACGTGCAAACAAATCTCCGGATTCACATACGTTACCGGCAATGTCCACTTCCTGAGTGTTTTCCTCATCCATTCTGCTTGCGTCTACAATGTGGTGGTATGAGTCATACATTGCAGGTCTTAAGAGAGTGTGGAAACCTGCATCTACGCCTATGAATTTTCTGTAGCTTTGTTTTATGCTGTTGACAGTCACTAAAAGTACGCTTGCATCTCCGACAAGGTATCTTCCAGGTTCAAGATACATTGTAGGGTTGCCCATATCATACTGCTCTAATTTTTCCTTGAAAAGTCCCACGTTGACTTCTGCAAACTTGTCAAGGTCAACTATGTTTTCTTCAGGAGTGTAAGGAATTCCGACTCCTCCACCAAAGTCAACGAATTCAAAGTCGATTCCTGCTTCCTCATGAACTTTTCCCGCAATGTCCATAGTTGATTCGATAGCTAATTTGAAAGGTTCAGGGTCAAGAATACCTGATCCGATATGTGAATGCATACCGATTGGGTTGAAACCTAATTCTTTTGCCATTTCATATACTTCTACAGCTTCATTGTCCATGATACCAAATTTACTCATTACACCACCGGTGATACAGTGGTCGTGGTGTCCTGCACCTACCATAGGGTTTACCCTGAATGAAATTTTCAATCCTTCAGGATCTACCACTTTTGAAAGCCTTTTGAGTGCTGAAACTGAGTCTATGTTCAATACTGCACCTTCATCGTGAACGAATTTTAGCTCTTCGTTGGTGATGTTGTTACCTGTGAACAATATTCTGTCACCTGAAAATCCCACCATTTTTGAGGTGTAAACCTCACCAGGTGAAACCGCATCAATACAGCAACCTTCGCTCTCCAATATTTTCATTACTGCAAGGTTGGTATTTGCTTTACATGCGTAAAATACTTTAAAGTCAGGATAATATTTTGAAAATGCTGAGTAAAATCTGTTATAGTTATCTCTAATCCTAGCCTCATCAATGACATAGGTTGGAGTTCCGAATTCTTCTGCAATGTCTACTGCATCTGCACCACCGATATCAAGGTGATTTTTATCGTTTACTTTAATATTTAAATCCATAATTAAAACTCCTAAAAAAGTTACATTATAATTATAGATATTGATTTATTTTTATTTAAAATTAATTAAGGAAAGCGTTTTGCCGATAGAATGAAAAACATTTAAAGAAAATTGTCTAAAATTATTAATATGAAAGGAAACTATGGACTTACAATGCGTGGAATAATCAAAAACAGCGCCGACGAAATACTGATTTTAAAAAGACATCCAAAAAGCAGAACCGACCCGGATATGTGGGAGCTTCCCGGAGGAAAACTGGAGGCCGGAGAATATTTTGATGAAGGGCTTGTGCGTGAAATTAAAGAGGAAACAAACCTTGACTGTGAAGTGGGGGATTTTGCAATAGCCATACAGCATGACTATCCTCACAAAAGAACGGTCCAGCTTATAATGTATCTAGATGACATTAAAGGCGAGTTTAAAATAAGTGATGAGCATACTGAAGGAAAATACGCTTCAATTGATGAAATAAAAACTTTAAAACTTTCAGGATGCCTTCAAAAGGTCCTTGAAAAGAAAAATTGGATACTATAAAAAAAGAAAATATTTGCTTTAGAGTATTTCATCTAAAGCTTTTACGAATTCGTCGATTTCTGCTTTGGTAATTGTCAATGGTGGTACGAATCTTAAAACATTACCTGCAGTACAGTTGATTAAAAATCCTGCTTCTCTGAGTTTGTCGACATATTCAGCGCCAGGTTTGGTCAGCTCCAAACCAGCCATCAATCCTACTCCACGTACGTCTGCAATGATTTCTTTATCTAATTTTTTAAGTTCGCTTATGAAGTATTCACCGACTTCATTGACATTGTCCAAAATATTGTCGCTTTCAAATACGTCAAGAACCGCGTTGGCAGCAGCACACACCAATGGACCTCCACCGAATGTGGTTCCGTGATCGCCAGGTACAAAAGCACTGGCTACCTTTTCGGTTGCAAGAATGCCGCCCATAGGCACTCCTCCACCGATTCCTTTAGCCATTGTCATTATGTCAGGTTTGACGTCAAACAGTTCATGCGCAAACAGTGTTCCGCATCTGCCGAATCCTGTCTGTACCTCATCCACAATGAAAACGATGTCCTTTTCATGACAGATCTCTTCGATTTGTTTTAGGTAATCCTTATCAGGGACGTTTACTCCACCTTCACCCTGTACAGGTTCGACAATGATTGCTGCAGTATTTTCGGTTATTGCATCTTTAATTGCATCAATATCATTGTATGGGACATTGATGAAACCTTCTGGCAATATTCCTTTGAAAGGTTCATGGTATTCTTCATGTCCGGTAGCTGCAAGGGTCATTATTGTTCTTCCGTGGAATGAATCGACAGTGGAGATGATTTCGCTTTTTCCTGTATATTTGACCGCCAGTTTGATGGCACCTTCATTTGCCTCGGCTCCGCTGTTTGCATAAAATATTCTGTCGAAACTGGTTTTGTCAACAAGTCTTTTAGCGTATACCAATGCAGGTTCATTGTAATAGATGCTTGAAATGTGAATTAGCTTTTCTGCCTGATTTTGTATCGCCTTTACAAGGGCAGGGTGATTGTGACCAAGGCAGTTTACTGCAATACCTGCAAACATATCCAAGTACTCGTTTCCGTCAATATCTGTAACTTTAACACCTTCCCCGTGGTCCAATACGATTGGTTGTCTTGTGAAAGTGTTAATGAAATAATCATCTTCAATTTTAATCAATTCTTGAGTATTCATTATTAGTCTCCATAAATTATTTTAATCAATAATAATATATTAAAAGTATTATATAAAAATTAGGTGATAAAATGAAAGTCGCAACTATCGAAACTGACAAAGGTAACATTGTGCTTGAATTATTCCCGAATGAAGCACCTGGAACTGTAGCAAACTTTGAAAAATTAATCAAAGAAGGTTTTTACGATGGATTAACCTTCCACAGGGTAATTCCTAACTTCGTGATTCAAGGAGGATGTCCTATCGGAAACGGTACCGGAGGACCTGGATACACAATCAAATGTGAAACTGAAGGAAACCCTCACAAACACGGAACCGGTGCATTATCAATGGCCCACGCAGGTAAAGACACAGGCGGAAGCCAATTCTTCATTACACACTCTCCACAACCTCACTTAGACGGCGTTCATACCGTATTCGGCCAAGTAATCGAAGGCCAAGATGTGGTTAACGCAATCCGCCAAGGAGATGTAATGAACAAAGTAACCATTGAAGAAAGATAAGCGATTATCTTTCACACTATTTCTTTTTTTAAAAATTACTTTTTAACTTAACTTTCAACACTGTCGGATTTTATTCCTACAAATGAAGCGAATACAGACGCTATACATAACACCACACAGATAAGACATGTTATCTGACAGCTGCTTATAAGCAAAGGATAATACTTCTCAATTATCGGAACATTGCCCATAACAAAGGCAAACACCAGCGTTAGAATTCCTATACTCATTGCCTGACCTACCGTACGCATTGTGGCAACTGATGCAGAAGCAACAGAAGTGTCTTTCGGCGGAACGGATCCCATTATCACGTTTGTATTCGGCGGCGAGAACAGTCCGAATCCGACACCGTAGATTATCATTGAGATTACCAGAAACTCGAATGGAGTGGTCTCATTTAAAAATGAGAATAAAAACAGCGATACTGTTCCAAGCCCCATTCCCAGGGCCGCAAGGATTTGTGGAACGTACCTGTCAGACAGTCTTCCTGCAATAGGAGCAAGCACTACCTGACATAATGGTGCTACAAGCAGTATTATACCTGCAGTCTGTGAATCCAATCCCTTAATGTACTGCAGATGGTAGTTGAGAATTGTTGTTACGGCAAATGTTGCAAGGTATGCGGAAAGTGACGCAAAGTTGGATGAGAGAAACTTGCGGTTTTTGAAAAACCTGATGTCAAATACAGGGTATTTCTGTTTAAGCTCTATTAATCCAAATATTATCAGTGTAACTATTCCCAGAACGGTAAGTATTACTCCCAGCGGTTCGTTGAGTATTGTAAAACCGTACATGAACAGCACCATACCTACTCCATAGAAAAGGGACCCTTTCAAGTCCAGAGGATTGTCAATAAGAGCAGAGCCAGTATTACAAACAGGAACGGAACGCCGAAAAGCACCACTGATCTCCATCCAAGATTGTAATTCAGCACTCCACCTAAAACCGGTGAAAGGGACAGTCCTATATAAACTCCTGTGATGTTGATTCCCAATGCCTTTCCTCTCTCCTGCGGAGGAAACGCGGATACCACCATTGCCATGGAAGTCACATTGATTAAAGACAGTGATATTCCCAAAATAAAACGGCATGCCAAAAACTGCTCGGCAGATGTCACCAGCACATTGGCTATTGAAACTATAATAAAAAGGATTATGCTCAGTATTGTTATTTTTTTAAGACCGTATTTCGCTGAAATCTGTCCTGCAGGAACCGACATTACGGCCACCACAAGCAAAAAGATGATTGTAACCCAGTTCTGCACGATATTGCTCATGTGGAATTCCGCAGCTATTGTCGGAATGACAACCATCACTGCATTTACCGCAAAAACTGTGAAAAATGATAGTACAGAACAGATTAGAAGAATTAGATTTTTGGTCTCCATCAAGAATAATATTTCAAATTGGAATATAATAAAACTTTTTGAAAA
>OMSA01000103.1 GCA_900313645.1 uncultured Methanobrevibacter sp. | reverse complement strand
ATTAAAAATAAATAAAAAAGTGAGAATATTAATTAGGCCAGACCTAAATCAATAATCTCTTCACCAAGATATTTCACATTTTTAACAAGAATGACATCCTTCGGATATTTCACATCACCGAGAGAATGCTTTTCTAAAACATCACAGTTAAAGTGTTCTATTATTATAACATCTGTGACATACTGAGACGGAATCTTTTTTGCATCATACGAATCCATTACAACAAAGGTGCCGTTTCCTGAGAAAACCTCCTTGTTTCCCAGTGATTTCATCCAATTGAGAGTTTCATTGTCATATCCTTCATAGTATGAACCTGTTTCAACATCCTCAATTATTTTACTAAGTTCAATAGGTCCTTCAGAATATACAGTCAAATTCATATTTTCACAATTGCCTGCAGGCGCTTCAGCAGCATTAAATACAATAACCAATGCTAAAATAGCTGCAAGAACCACAACTATTGCAAAAATAGTTTTGTTGCCCATAATAGCACCTCACTAAATCATTTCATCAACAATTTTAGCTGCAGATTCAACCATTTTTGGACAGAAATCCTTGAAAAGATTATTTTCTACAGCATATTTAACTCCCTCTTCAGTACCTATATCGCACCCGAGCAAATCTCGGCAGATGAAAGACCCGTTTTCTTTTTCAAATTCATCTAAAAATTTTTCACATGCATCATTGCTTTTTTCCTTGCTTTCACCGTATTTAAGGCCCAATACCATAAGGGCACCGGTACATGCCCCACATACTTCCGCTTTACGCATCCCACTTCCAAAACAGGCCCCGATTTTTAAAGCCTGCTCTTTTGGAAGGTCAAATTGTTCACTGAAAGCCGCAAACACTGCCTGTGAACACATATACCCTTCGCCGAATAAGCGGACTGCATCTTCAATAGAATTCATGTTCAACTATTTATATAAATTGGTTAATAAAAATATTGTAAAAATAGTATTCCAAATTCTGTTGCCAAAAATATATTAACATAAAAAACAATAGCTATAAAACATTTCAAAACATATAGTTATATTATAATAAAATACTACAGGAAAAAATCCAAATGTCATTTAAAAAAGATGAAATGTTAATTATGCCGGCAGTGGACATCAAAGATGGAAAATGTGTCCAGCTTGTTCAAGGCGAACCTGGAAGCGAAATGGTTAAAATAGACAATCCTGAGAAAGTTGCAAAACACTGGGAGGATTTGGGAGCTAAAAATATCCACGTAATTGATTTGTCCGGAACAATAGATGGCGAAACCAGCTTTGAGGTAATTGAAAAAATCATTGATGAAGTTTCCGCCCCTATACAGTTAGGCGGAGGAATAAGAGATGTTGATTATGCAAAAAAGCTCCTGGACCTTGATATTGAAAGAATAATTATCGGGACAATGGGAATCCAGCACCCAGAGATTATCACACAGCTTTCCGAGGAATACGGATCTGAAAGAATAATGATTTCACTTGACAGCAAGGACAATAAAGTTGTAATCAAGGGATGGCAGGAAAAAATTGATAAAAGCCCGGAAGAGTTGTCCCAGGAATTTAAAGACCATGGAGCCGGAAGTATTTTATTTACAAATGTTGATGTTGAAGGGCTATTGGGTGGATTTTACACAGAACCTGTTGAAAAATTAAAGAAATCCGTTGATTTGCCGATAGTTTATTCCGGAGGAATTACAACAGTCAATGACATTAAAAAATTAAATGAAAGCGGTGTGGAAGGAGTTGTTATCGGTTCTGCACTTTATACTAACAAGATTGATTTAACTGAAGCTTTAAAATACCAAAAGAGGATATAAAATGAAGATAATGGCAACCGGAACATTCGATATACTTCACCCTGGTCATGGAGTTTACTTGGAAGAGTCTAAAAAGTTGGGTGGAGAAGATGCTGAGCTTTATGTCGTTGTGGCGCGTGATGCGACAGTTGAGAGAAGAAAAAGAGTTCCAATTGTTGGAGAAGACCAGAGATTAGAATTAATAAAAATGCTAAAACCCGTGACTGACGCTTATCTTGGTGACGCTAACGGTGATGTGTTTAAAATAGTTCGTGAAATCGACCCGGACATAATTACTGTTGGAGCAGACCAGAATCATGATATAGGAAAACTGCAGGAAGCCCTAGATAAAAGAGGCCTGAAAGCAAAAGCGGTACGTATTGAAAAATACCGTGACTGTGAGCTTGACAGCAGTTGTAAAATTATTAGAAAGATCCAAAATACCGACTTTGAAGGAAAAATTATGGATCATTGTGACGATTAGGAGATTATTAAAATGTTTAAAGTAGCAATTATAGGAGCAAGCGGATATACTGGAGGAGAATTATTAAGAATGCTTTTAAACCATCCGGAAGTAGAAATAACCGACATTACTTCCAGACAGTATGATGGCACACCAGCACACAAGATTCATCCTCACATAAGAGATTCAGGACTTGTATTCAAAAATAAGAGTCCTTCTGATTTGGATGCTGATGTTGTATTTACTGCAACACCACACGGAGCATCAATGAAAATCGTGCCGGAAATCTTAAGCACCGGCGCTAAAGTAGTCGATTTAAGTGGAGACTACAGATACAGAGACACTGAAGTTTATGAAAAATGGTATGGAATGGAACACCTTGACAAAGAAAATAAAGGTGTATTCGGACTTCCGGAGTTGTACAGAGATGAAATCAAAAAAACAAACCTCGTTGCAAACCCTGGTTGCTTCCCGACCGGAGCGATTCTCTCATCATACCCTCTAGTCAAAAACGACCTTGTTGAAAGAATCATTATCGATTCAAAAACAGGCGTTAGCGGAGCGGGAGTCAATCCGTCTGCAACCACACATTATCCGAATATCGCAGATAATGTAAATCCATACAAAATATCCTCACACAGACACATGTCTGAAATTCAGCAAGAACTGCACGGATTTGATGGTGTTAAAGTATCATTTACACCACATTTGGTTCCTGTTAACAGAGGAATTCAAACTACAAGCCACAGCTTCTTGAATGAAGAAAATTCAGACATTACTCCTGATGAAATAAGAAAACTATATGAAAAAGAATACGGTGAAGAATTCTTTATCAAATTAATGGACGAAGGTGAAATTCCACATTTAAGTTCTGTTCGCGGATCCAACTTTGTTCATATCGGCGGATTTGAAATAGACGATACAGGAAGACTTGTAATGCTGTCCTGCATAGACAATCTTGTCAAAGGAGCATCAGGCCAAGCTATACAGAACATGAACATTTTACTTGGAGTTGATGAAACCTTAGGACTTACACACTTTGGACTTCACCCATAGGTGATGAAAATGGCTAAAATAATTATTTATTATTCACAAGGCGGGACTACAGACCTTATTGCCAAAACATTGGCAAAAAATTTAAACGCCGATTTGTTGAGAATTCATGACTTGAAAGACCGTGAAGGATTCAAGAATAGAATATTCTCTTCAATCAATGCATTTAGAGAAGTTAAAACTGACATTGTACCTCCAAATGTTGATTTGAGTGGATACGATACTGTTTACTTCGGAACTCCAACATGGTCCGGAAATCCTACCCCTGCAATTTTAACAATTATTGACAGATGCGACCTGAGAGGTAAGGATGTCGTACTGTTCGCTACAATGGACAGCAGCCGTGGAGAAACCAACATCGAAAGACTTGAAAGGAAAGTCAAACTCCGTGGTGCCAGAGTTATTCAAAGCTTTACCATTGCAACAAAAGACAAAAGCCCTCAAAAATTGGTTTACGATACTGAAGCAATTATCGAAATGAAAGATTTGAAAATGTATTAGGTGTTGAAATGACAAAATCAGAATTAAAAATCAAAGCTATTGAAAACGGAACTGTAATTGACCACATTACTGCCAATAAAGCATTGCATATCTTACATGTATTAGGACTTCCAAATTCAGAAACAATCAACGTTACCGTAGCTATGAACGTATCCTCATCTCAAATTGGAAGAAAAGACATTTTAAAAATTGAAAACAGAGAATTGGATCACGAAGAACTTAATCAAATAGCCTTGATTGCTCCAAAAGCTACAATCAACATTATTCGTGACTTCAAACCAATTAAAAAGGATAAGATTCTCCTTCCCGAAAACATTACTGGAATAATCAAATGTACAAATCCAAAATGCATTACAAATTTTGAAAGCGAACCTATAACACCTAAATTTAATGTTATCAGTAAATATCCGCCTGTTGTCAGGTGCCATTACTGTGAAAAACTAATAAAAACAGAAGATATCGATAAACAATTCGAATAATCTTCTATTTTAATTTTGCAAATAATCTGCTAATCTTTTAGCTAATGC
>OMSA01000169.1 GCA_900313645.1 uncultured Methanobrevibacter sp. | reverse complement strand
ATTTGAAATGAGGTAGATAATGTGAAATCAACGAAGTCATTTATAAAATACAATACATTGATAAGAGTAATTTCTGCGATTGTTGCTGCTGTGCTGATAATAGATTTTTTGCCTATTAATTTGGATTATAAATCAGTTTCGGCAGCCACATTGCCAACGCTCAATGTGGCAGAAAAATGGAAGAATATGATGGAACAATTGGGATGGATTAATGTAGATAATAGTGGGAATTATCAAAGCTCTAATCCGTCAATGTGGAAAGATACTTCATTAATAGAGAGCATAAATGGAAATTCAGTTAAAGATAACAGATATCAGGGAAGCGTTTCTACTGAAGCACCGGAGTATGAATTGAAGTTTGACAGTGTTTATGATGGGTGGTACCGGGTATATAAAGTGAGTACAGGAGCTCAGCTTGCATACGTAATGAGAAATTATACTTCATACTTTGATAGTAAATTAAAAGTGAATGTTGAAGAGTTGGTAAATGTTGGAGAAACCAACAAAATATGTAATAAACTTGGCATAGAACTTTTATGTGATATTGATTTAGGTGGAGAAGATGGAATTGGATGGATTAATTCCAGAAACACATCTGTTCTTTTGGAACTTGATGGTCAAGGACATCATCTGTATAACTGCCTTCTTAATGGTTCAAACTACTTTCTTTCGGCAGATAACTTGTTTATTATTAAAAATTTAACTTTTAGTAATGTTCTTATAAATCATGCGGGAGGTATGTTTGGTACTTCAACCAGGTGTATGTTTTATAATGTCGATTGGGAAAAATGTGTTGCTCCTTCAGGTAGTGATAGTACAACTATTGTATTTGGCACTAACTATAATTACTGTTATCTAAAGGAATGTACAATCCGTAACTCATATGTAAGAGGAAAAGGACATTCTTCGCTTTTTGGTTCATGGAATGACAGTAATGTATTTAGTAGTACAAAAACATATATTGGTGACGTTGTAGCGAAAGATACCGATTCAGTATACCACGATTCTATACCGTGTTTAGCGGATGATATACCTGATTATGAGGAAATTGAAAGGTGCTTCCTGGGACATACATTGGTTTGGATTGATTATAACGGTAAAGAACATACAAATAGGAGAATTTCACAATACCCTTCGATTTATGAAGAATGTTCCACAATTGGCTGTTATCTTTATATTTTAAGTGGAAACCATTCAGGAGGATTCGTTTCGTGTCTCCAGTCATATGAAAAGTTTGACGGATGCAGTTCCAATACAGTTATATTTGGTGATACACAGTTGGGAGTATTTATTGGGGCAGTTATTGGTTCAGGTGATGGCTTTTATCTGCCTGATCCACAAACAGGAGAAAAAATACTTGTGAATTCGATGTTTAACAATTGTTATGCATCAGGAAGTATTGAGGGTAAATCAAAAATCGGCGGCTTTATTGGAATGATATTTGATGATGCAAGAGCCAGAAGTACAGCAAACAGAGGACAGGCAGTGTTTAATAATTGTTATTCAACTTCGTCAGTCGGAATGGAATATTCTGGAGACTATGTTGGAGGATTTGCTGGTTATTCGGTCAGTAATTATGCCTCAGCAGATAGTAATAGCTATTCACATATTTATTATAACTGTTATGTTGCAGGTGAAGTAGGAGGAATAACAACAGAAACTGCAAATACAAGCAATAACAATAATTCTATTGGTGGTTTTTTTGGTTCGTACTATCAGCCAAAATCATACTATAAATTAGTAAATTGTTACTATGATATGCAGACGACCGGAATGAGAGAAAGGGCAATAGGATGTTATGGAAATATACAGTTATATAATACGCTTGAAGGATTATATGGTGTATATACAAAGAAGTCAGACAAGAAGGGTGTTACCGGGCTTGTAGATAATGCCGAACTTGGAGATGGTTATATCAGAATTTCAAATCAGATGTATCCAATGTTATCTGAATTCAATAAAATTCCACAAAAAACAGATGATTATAATTCGAATCCGATTAGTGCAATGAAGTACGAAAGAGAAGAGGAGAGATATAGAAACAGTTTATCATCAGTTTCAACTGTTCTTCTTAACCATTATGATACTATTCTTGACGAGAATGGCTTAGAAAGAGAGGCGACAGCCAGTGAAGAAGATAAGAAAATCTAC
>OMSA01000071.1 GCA_900313645.1 uncultured Methanobrevibacter sp. | reverse complement strand
GCACAGTCATCTCCGCAGCCTGTTATTGTAACTATTTTTGCATCATCCAGAATAGGTGAGCAGTTATTTGGCTGAGCTGAGTACTCTGTTATGCATGCTGCAACTATATTCTCATTTTCCAATGCCAGCTCCACACTGGCGGCTCTTACTACCAAACCCAATGGGCTTAATCCACTACATGAAACCAATGCTATTTTATCATTCATTTTTTCATCCTCAAATATCTTTCTTTAACTTTATCATAACCTTTTTTGTAAAACGGACAGTAATTAATGCAATTGCTGCAACCTTCACGATGTGCAGTGCATAATTTCCTTATAAATTTGCCATCCTCGTCAAACACCTTTTCAGGACATCTGTCAATGCAGACCCCGCATGTCGAACAGTGGTCGCGAACCCATTCCATCTCATTTTCACTCTTGAAGGGCAGGTTTTCGATTGATGTCTCAATCATGAAAAATCCAAGGTTCAAACCTTCCCTGAAAAGGCACATGTTGCTTCTTGTGATTACCGCATCATTTGACTGAAGCGCAATAGCCCTCAGACTTACACGGTCATCCAGAGGATTTATCAAGTCCGCCCTGAAGCCGTTTTCCCTCAGAATGTCTGCAAGAGCAAATGTTTTTGCACCCACTTCTTGAAATTCCTCATCCATCAGCCGGCATTTATCTTTTGAAGGCTCCATCTTCAGAATCCCTTCAGACATTGCATATTTCAATATAATGATGTTGTCCCAGTCGATATCCCACTCCTTTTTAAACTCATCGTCCAGTTTGGCATAGCTCAGCCCCGCAAACCTTGAGGCAATGGCAATGTCTCTGAATTCGTTTAGAAAATCATCGGATATTGTGGTTTTCGGATGGCTGGGGTTTTCAATTTGATAAAAATTAGGGATAGGTTGATGATACCTAAATCTCATATCATTAACCTTATTTTGTTCTTAAAGCCTCCACGGCTTTAGGGAATTCTTCACAGAATACTTTAATTTCTTCTGTTGGAATTGAGAAACTTATACGCAAGTATCTGTCTCCAAAATCTTCAGAAGTGTATTCCCCTTCCCTTGTGAACAGTTTTTTCTCAACAAGATAATTTGACATCACCTTAGGATCTATTCCCGCACCTGACAGGTCAATGACCATCATGTTTGCCTGTGAAGGGTAAACCGGCAGGAACACGCCCTCAATAGGGTCAATCATTTCCTTTATCAGCCTCTGGTTTTCAAAGCATGTTTCTCTCATGCTGTCAAACCATTCAGGTTTTGATTTAAGACCTGCGATTGCACCGTATTGTGATATGATGTTTACGCCCAAATCGTTGACAACGGCATTCTTAATGGAATCGATAATCGGTTTTGAGGAGATTACTCCCCCTATTCTCAAACCTGCCATTCCGAATATTTTTGAAAAGCTGTAAATTGTCAAGGTCTGGCCTGGAGCGTAGTCCTCCATATTGTAGTGCTCTTGGGCAAAGTCCTTATAGGTTACGTCATGCAATAAGTATAAATCGTTTTCCTTTGCGATTTCGGCGAATTCCTTCAATTCGTCTTCATTGTATCCTGAACCTAACGGGTTTAACGGGTCAATCAGTATTACCATACGGGTGTTCTCATCCATGTTCTGCCTTAACAGTTCAGGAGTCAGTTTGTAATCGTTTTCCTCATAATAGATTGGAACGTATCTTGCTTCATTTGCAAAACGGTTAGCGAAGTCTCCTATGATGAAGTATCCCGGATCGGACAATATCACATTGTCTTCAGGTTCCAGAAGAGCCTGCATAACCAGATATAGGGATTCTGTTGCACCTGATGTCAATAACACTTCCAACTCCTTTAATCCTAAATCATCTAAAATCAATTGTTTAAGTTCGCTGAATCCTTCTGGGGCTGGATATTTGCAATAATTCTTTTCCCTAATGGCTTCAATCATGGCATCGGCTATTGTATCGTCGTGCAGATGGTTGGTGTTCTGTCCCATCCAAATCATGTCTTCGTCCATATACATATCTTCAAAAAAGTCGTTAGCACACTCATATCCTTCAGGAGGTACTCTTTCGGTTTTTTGAAATTTTTTTCTTGGGTTTTTAATATCGAAATCCTTTTCCCTCATATTCATCACTCAAACAATTCCAAAATAAATATTTATTTTTAATTGTTAATAAAATTAACTTAAACAATTCCGGCGGAAGTAATTGAAAATGTGACTTGTCTTCCTTCGCCGATGCTTCTGTGTCTCATTAGAGTGGCGGTTCTCTGGCTGATTTCATCGCCGCGTTCAAGACGGATAATGACCTTGCTGATATATTCCAGAATATCACCGCCGACAGGCTTTATCTCATTGTGGCCCTCATCATCAAAGGCATTGTAGATTTGATTTGTTATAAGAACAGCTATATCATAGTTTCTGGCGATGTTTGAGAGAAGCTGAATCTGTTTTCTGAGCTCCTTGCTCAGTTTATATGATTTCATATCATCGACCCGGTAAAGCGCAACGGCCGAATCAAGAACTATCAAATCGACTTTATCATGATGCTTTCTAAGCCACATGTCAATGGACCTTAGGTTTTCGGTCTGCTCTATAAAATTAGTAGGTTCAAAAACAATTATGTTATTGGCTACATTTTCAAAATAATGGCCTGAAATCTGCTTGATTCTGTCAATTGATATTCCACCCTCAGTGTCAATGTAGACAACCTTCCTGTTGTTTTTGGCAACATTGACAGCCAGAGACAATGCAATATTACTCTTACCGGAGCTAGGCGGACCGTATATCTGGGTTACAGTGCCTTTTTCAAAGCCTCCTGCCAGCAAATCATCCAGTGAAGAGCCTGACTGAATCTTCTGATTATCTTCAAAATTAGCCAATGATTTCATGATACAATATTGATTTTCATATGATATATAAATTTTTAATTTGCCAAACATCGCCATGGCGAAAATGACTCCTGAATTTGTCAGGTAACCAAACAATCACTTTAACTTTATATATGACTTGCCATAATGTCAATAGTACAAATAAGAGGTGAAAAATAATGAAAAAACCCCTATTTACAATCTTAATGATATTATTTGCAATCACAACCTGCATGGATTTTGCATCTGCAGAAACTGAGACAAATATCTTGAAAAACAGTCAGTCCGAGGAAGTCCTTGCAACTGAAGAGGGCAATTTGAACATTTCCTTTGACAACGGATACCACGGATACTGCATAAACTACGGAGATCATGAAGCAAAGATTGGCAGCAAATATAATGTAGAAAACACCTCCTATGCCACAAACAAAAACACCGGCGAGAGTGTTGGAAACTATCTGAAAGTCTATTTTGTGGACTATTACGATGACGCCATGAGAGATGAGATTGTCACACAGCATACAATATGGCACTTTACTGATGATTTTTACGGATGGAGGCTCGATCCTCTTTTACTTGAAAACATCAAATCAACCGCAGCGACAAAAACCATTCCTGACAGTGGAGCCGTAAGGCAAATCAACAATACAACCGAAGCGGTGTTTGATTTTCTGGTACTGAATTCGGACAAATCAGACCATCAGAACTTCTTTGCATACAAGATTACATACAGAGACATCATAAAAAACATGATTGGGTCTGCAGACAGTTCAAACGATACATTCAGCAAAAAACACCAAAGCAACATCACTGGTGAGGAGCCTAAATTTAATAAAACTCCTGAAAAACAGGAAAATATTTCAAAAACTTATGAAAACAGCACTGGCATTGTAGCCAAAGACATTCCAAAGGAATATGGCAAGAAAATCGCTTCTGAAAAAGAGGACAGTCAAAACGTTTCAAAAAGCGTGAAACTAACAGAACATGTTACAGGAAAAAGGACTGTCGGAATACTTCTTTTATTAATCGTTTTAGGAATAGTTGCAGCCAAATACATCAGAAGAGATTAACCCTAATCTCTTATTGTTTTTGGCTTGAAACCGGTCAAATCAATAATCGATGATGCCTTCGCGGATTCAAGCTCACCGACATCAATCACCAAATCGACTTCACAGTCAAGCTGCTCCAGGATTTCCTTTGGGCTTGAAAGCATCTCGTCATCTGATATGTTGGCGCTTGTTGTTGTTATCGGGAAAATCCTTGCCAAGCTGCATGCGATTGCGCTGTCTGGAACCCTGACTCCCACATTGCTTGAGCCTCCGGTGACAAGTCTTGGAACGATTTTCCTTTTGTTTAAAATGAATGTGTAGGGTCCCGGAAGGTATTCTTTGATTGTTCTTTTTTGCGCCAGCGATACCTTAGCAACCAGATCAATTGAGCCGACATCACCTACAAGTATTGAAACAGGCTTAAGATAGCTTCTTTTTTTGATATCAAATACTCTTCTAACGGCACTATTGTCAAATATATTGGCGCCAAGCCCGTAAACGGTATCGGTAGGATAGAGCACCACCCCACCATCTGCCAGCACATTTATCGCCTGAGATATGATTTTCTCATCCACTTTGTCAATACTTGTTTTTAAAACTTTCATTCACCTTTATATTAGATAAAATATTTATATATAATTATGCTTCAAAGTTTAAGACCATTTTTAACTAAAATACTGAATCCGCTAGCTAGAAATTTAAACATAAATCCGAATATCGTTACAGTAATATCCCCGTTCGTTGCGGTTCTTGCAGCCTACGGATTTGCAAATCATTACCTTCTTTTGGGATGTTTTGCAATACTGCTTTCAGGTTTTCTTGATGTTGTTGACGGTGCCGTTGCACGTTTTCATGGAAGAACATCCAAATTCGGTGCATTTCTTGACTCAACAATGGACAGATTTGCAGATGCAATCATATACATAGGAATAATATTCGGAGGATACTGCGACTGGTTTGTCGGCGTTCTTGCAATACACTCTGCAATCACAGTAAGTTACGTTCGCGCAAGAGCGGAGTCCCAGGGAGTGGACTGCAATATCGGAATTGCTGAGCGGGCAGTAAGGATGATTATTTTAATGGTCGGAGCAATTATAGGATACTTTGCAGGAGACATCTACTTTACATACGTCATTTACATTTTAGTAATTTTATCATACTTTACAGTAGCCCAAAGAATCGTGCATGTTTGGAGGCAGTTGAATGAGTGAACTTGAAAGTCCTGAAAAGATAGCAAAGGACATTGCAAAACTGGAAAGAAACCTCAACCAGGTAGCCCACATTGAATTTGAGGGAAAAGAAAAGGAAGTCTATGACCGTGCGGTTGACTACTGGAACGATTCAAAATATTATCTTGAAAAAGAGGATATGAGAACAGCTTTCGGCTGTATAGAATACAGTCACGGTCTTCTCGACGCATTGAGAATGATTCACGGAATCATTTAAAAAAAAAGAAAAAGTAAAATTTAATGTTATACATTAATTTTACTGTCTATTAGCGAATCATCACCTGCAGAAATTATCTCACCGTCCAAAACTTCAATGACCCTGTCTGCAAGTTTTGCAACATCCATATCGTGAGTTACAATTATCAGTGTTACGTTTTTATCCTTATGCAAATCGATTAGCTGCTTAAGGATTTTACTACTTGTTTTGGAATCCAGTGATCCTGTTGGCTCATCCGCCAATATTATTGAAGGTTCATTTGCAAGGGCTCTGGCAATGGCAACTCTCTGGCGTTCACCGCCTGACAGTTTTGAAGGCAAAATATCTGCCTTGTCCTTAAGTCCCACATCATCCAATAGTTTTAAAGCACGGCTTTTCATCTCGCCTGAAGACATCTTACGGGTAAACATCGGGATTTCAACGTTTTCTCTAACAGAAATGTTTGGAATCAGGTTATGCAGCTGGAAGATGAAACCTATCTTTTCGCTTCTGAAGTCGTTCAGCTTTTTAGAAGAGTTTAAGTCCTCGCCTGCAACTGATATTGAGCCTGAATCCGGAACATCTAAAGCACCAAGCATGTTAAGAAGAGTTGATTTGCCTGAACCGGACGGCCCTATGATTGAGACAAACTCCCCATCGGCGATTGTGAGGTTTACTCCATTCAATGCCTTGATTCTTCCGCCTTCATAGCTTTTGTACAAATCTTTTATCTCTACAGCATTCATATTATCACCTCACTCATACCTCAACGCTTCTGTCGGAGGCAGGTTGACTGCCTTGATTGCAGGATAAAGTCCTCCGATAATTCCGACAACAATAGCTATTGCAAATGCCTGTATGAAAATCTTTGCTGTGAAAAGCGGTTCGATTCCCATTTGAGGTCCAAGAAGTGTGCATCCCAGAAATCCGATTAGAGATCCGATGATTGCTGAGACGATTGTAATTACAAGTGATTCTCCTACAATCATTGCAAGAATTCTTTTGTTGGACCATCCGACAGCCTTTAAAACACCGATTTCACGGGTTCTTTCAAACACGGACATGAGCATTGTATTGATGATGCCCAGCCCTCCGACAATGATTGCAAGAAGGGATATCGCCCAGGTTGAAGCCTGAAGCATGTTAAGCATGTCTGCCATCTGC
>OMSA01000032.1 GCA_900313645.1 uncultured Methanobrevibacter sp. | reverse complement strand
ATGTCAAATATCGAAAAAGTGAATAATATTTTAGAAAATGTAGAAGCATTCTTTCTTGCAACAGTAAACGGAGACAAACCAAAAGTCAGACCACTGGGAGCCCACATATTACACGAAGACAAAATTTATTTCACAGTGGGAACTTTTAAAGATGTTTATAAACAATTGGAAGCAAATCCAAATGCCGAAATAGCTGCATGGGATGGAGAACATTTCCTTAGATACTACGGTGAGGCAGTGCTTGATAAAAACGAAGAAGTTGTTGCTAAAGCCTACGAAGCCATGCCTGAGATTAAAGCTGTTTATGAAGAAAATGGCTGGGAGATGGGAACTTTCTATCTGGACAATGCAACAGCTGAAATTAGAAACATGATGGCCATTGAAGAGTCATATGAATTTAAGTATTAAGGGTTTAAACCCTTAATCACAAATTTCATTAACAATACTTAATGCATTTAACATCCTTGGAAAACCAATATAAGGCATTATAACTGTTAATGCTGAAATTAATTTTTCTTTACCGTTACCCAAATCAACATTTGCCTGAGTATGTGCACGAAGCTGATTTTCACAACCGCCCAATGTTGCAATGAAAACAAATGTTATCAATTCCCTTTCATTGTCATTTAAACCGTCCCTAGTATAAAAATCGCCAAAACAGAATCCTTCCAGAAATCTGTTGAAATGTTTCTGGTCTTCAGGCGTGTTTTCATTCATCATCCGAATCATTTCAGATCCAAAATACCTTTCCTGGACTTCATGACCTTTCTGATGCCTGTTTTGAGTGTTTGTGTTTGACCTGTTAGCTAAAGGCAATTCGATTCCCTTCTTATCAAACACCTTAATAACAACTCCAAAGAAGTTATGTGCACGGCCGAATCCGACATACGGAACTGACTGATACAACAACTCCTTTACCTGGTCCGGAGTTATATCTCCATCCAGTGCTGAAAGCAATATCTTTTTAAAAGCCTTTGGGGATTGACATGCTATCAGTGATGCCAGAATTACAAGAATAGACTCTTTTTCTGTTAAACTGGAGTATTCAAACACCTCATTAAATGCAAAGTTTTTAAAAATTTCATGAAATTCAGGATCATTTTTCTGAATGCGGGAAAAGTTATCAAATAAATATTCCATTCTATCACCAAATAGAAATCTGTAAAAAAAGTATTTTAAAGTTTATTAAAAAAAGTTAAAGGAAATGAATAGCAACCTATTCATTATCTAAAAATTAGAATCCCATTGCTTCAAGCATTGATTGGAAACCTAAAACAATGATAGCTACTCCACCGAATATTTCAATATAATCGGCATATTTTATAGCAACTCTTGTTCCATATGTTCCAAGAAGCAACCATATAACCACTGCAATCAGGCTTAACACAGACAATATGATTGGATCGACATGTGCAACTGCACCCTGGGATGCAAGGATTAAGTTTTCAATGTTTCCAAAAATCAAAAGTCCTGTGAAAGGAGCATAATCTTTTAAATCAACCATGTTATGCCTCCCCATTGGTTTTTCTAATATTGTGTACAGCATCACGGATGGATATTATACCCAATATCACAATAGCAAGCCCTCCGATAAATATTATGTATCTGGAATATTGCATTGCAAGGTCTGCTGCGACAAAACCTATAAACAGCCATATAATTACTGCAATAATACTCAACAATCCTAAAATTTTAGGATTAACCCCATTAACAACACCTTGAGATGCTAAAATAAGGTTTTCTATATTTCCAAAAATTATTAATCCCACAAATGGAATAAATTCTTCCAACATTTCTTCACCTCTTTAATTAAAATAATCCACTATCTTCTAAACGTGCTTCAAAGTAATGTGTAGCTCTGTCCGCTCTTTCTTTAATGATTATACAGACAATAACTGTTGCAAATCCTATGACGAAAAGTATAATCAATGCAGGTATATAATTAGACCAGACTAGGCCTAATTGAGCTTCACGTATTAACGTAATTGCATATGTCATCGGCAGGTATGGATTCAACACATTGAAGTAATGCGCCATAATTTCAACCGGGTAAATACCTCCGGTACCGGATATCTGAATTACCAGTAAAACAACAGCAATCGCTTTTCCAACATCACCCAATGCAGAAACCATTGAGTATATCAAGGTCATGAATACTCCCGATACTAGGAATGCCGACAGTATGAATAAAGGTTCATTATCAATATAAATTCCAAGGATATGTGCTCCAATTAATGTAACACAGGCCTGAAAAATACTCATAGTATTAAATAATGCTAATTTTCCAGCATACATTTCAAGAGGAGTGTATTTTGTTCCGTGACTAACACCCGGCCTTAATAATGCACATGTGATTAAACCTCCAACCCACATGGACAGCACAAGATAAAACGGAGCAACCTGTGAACCGTAATCAGGAACAGGGAATAGCTCATGTCTATCCAATTTTACAGGAGAATAGAAATAATCGCCAAGAAGTGTCTCATTGATACCTGTAATGTCTGCAAGAGCATCAGCGGATGCACCTAATGAACTTGCCGCTGTAAACAATGCCTGAGCAGCTGCATTTGAAAGCAATTGTGAGCCTGCTGCAAGAGCTAAAGAACCTTCTGCCAACTCCACAGAACCATCTGCAAGCTGACTGGCACCACCGGCAACCTTACTGGAACCGCCAGCAAGCCTTAATGAACCGTCAGCAAGTGCAACGGAACCGTCAGCGAGTTGACTAGCGCCACCGGCAACCTGACTGGCACCACCTGAAAGCTGTGAAACTCCACTAACATACTCTTTTATTGGCCCTTCAGGGATTAAGGACGGATCTACTGCAGAGTCCAATTCCTCAGCACCGTGTTCCACCTGGGCTGCACCATCTTTAACTGCGGTTGAACCCTGTCTAACTTTATTTGCCCCATTACTAACATCTCTAGTACCTTGCTGAACTTGATTTGCACCGCTTTTAACGGCTGCTGAACCGTCTTTGACTTGAGCCTCACCGGCCCCAACCTGGCTGGCACCATCAGATATCTGACCGGCACCTGCCTGAAGCTGACTTCCACCACTGGCCAGTTGAGCTGAACCAGAAGCAAGACCTTCCTGCAATTCGCCAAGTTTGCCATAAGCTGCAAGGTTAATAACTTCAACAATCTTCGCATTTAATGCATTGTATACGGCATTTGAACCGGAATCAGTTAACTTAGCGGCAACTGGATTGGATTTCATATTTACAACATATTCCAATTTTGCCTGCTGAGGGTTGTCTGATGTAATCGAAACGATGTTTTCACTCAGATTCCGGGGTATGATAATGCCCGCATAATAATCACCTTTATAAACGCCATCTCGCAGTTCCTTTTCTGAAACAAACACCCATTTGAATTTGTCATTAGTTTTTAAATCTTTAACCAGTTCATCACCAACATTGAGTTTTGTGTCTTGAAAAGATGCACCTTTATCCAAATTTGCAATTGCAAATTCCACTTCTCCGGTATTTCCATAAGGATCCCAACATGCCTGAATGTTTAAAAGAGCATAAAGAGAAGGTAAGATGATTAATCCTATTAAAACAATAGTGACAATTGGATTTGAAAATGCTGATTTAAAATCATTTTTCATTATCTCAATAATGTTTCCAATTCCGCTTCGTTTCATTTAATACCTCTAAAGTTTAAAATTTTATTATAATACTAATTATTAAAATAAAATTATATATATTTAATGAAGAGCATAATAATTAATTAAAAAAAAGGTTGTTAAACATATGAAATTTAAAAAAAGAATTTTAATCGTTTGTCTTCTAATCCTTTTTGCAAGCATTATGTGCGTTTCAGCAGGCAATAATGACAACGTCCCAATCAACAGTGATGAGCCGCAGCAGGCACTTGACTCTTCACAGGATTATGCATTGGGTGAAACAGCTAATGGAACTTTTACAGAGCTTCAAAGAATGATTAATAATGCAGGATACGGTTCCACCATTACTTTGGATAAGGACTATGTATATGATGAAGGATTTAATGTAAGGGGCATTGAAATCGATAATGACATAACTATTGACGGTAACGGCCATACCTTAAACGGCCTGTCCCAATCCAGAATTTTACTAAACAAATTCAGTCTTTTTAAAAATCAGGTTACCTTAAAAAACATCAAATTCACAAACGGAAATACTGACCTTTACGGCGGTGCAATATTCAATTATGGAAACATGACACTCATTAACTGTGAATTTACAAATAACTATGCAAAATATGCTGGTGGAGCAATAGCTTCCATAGGACATTTATCCTGCAACGGTTCCAAGTTTACAGGAAATACCGCTAACGGTGATGGGGGAGCGATTTTCTGCCTTTCAATTAAAAGCGTCATTGACATTGAAAAGCTTTTAAACGGCAGAACCCTTGATGGAAATATAGACTTCATAACAGATCTGAGCTCTGCAATATCAATCAAATTTGCAAAGGAAACTATCAGCAATTGTATTTTTACAAACAATGTGGCAAAAGGCCGTGGCGGAGGCGCAGTTTATGCATTTGGAAATATCGACATCAAATCATGCACATTCAATTCAAACAATGCCGGTGAAAAGGGAGGTGCAGTATTTGGAAATAAAGATCTGTTCATAACCAATTCCAGATTCACCAACAATCAGGCTTCCAAATATGGTGGAGCAGTTTATTTCAGAGGCCACCAGTCAAGCGGCCATTATGAAAACGGCACATGGGTCAGCGAAGTTGTCTACTTTACAAACTTAATCCAAAATTCAATTTTTACACAAAACAGTGCAAGCAAAGGCGGTGCAATATATGGATTTAAATCTTCAGCCACTGATTCTCATGGTGCCAAAGCTGTAAAATGTACCTTCACCTCAAATACAGCTCCAACAGGCAGAGACATTTATGGCGGAACCGCTTCCAACTGCATATTCAACTATTGGAAAATGATTCTGAAAACCATAAGTGTTAAAAAATCCGCTAAAGGCATAGTTTTAGCTGCCAAACTGGCAAAAGGTAAAACACTTATTAAAAATAAGATAATTGCTTTTAAGTTCAATGGCAAAGTCTACAAAGCTAAAACCGATAATAAAGGTCTTGCAAAAGTCATTGTCAAAAACGGCATGTTCAAAAACCTTAAAGTTGGAAAGACAGTCATATACCAAGCCCAGTTTGGAAAGCTAATTGTTAAAAAAGCTGCTAAAGTTACAAAGTAAGTGCTATTGCATTTACTTATCTTATTTTTTTATATATTAAACTATTTTAAAAAAAAAGAGAATAGGAGAATTAATCTCCCTTATTCCAGTTTACAATACCATAAACGATACATAAAAGTGTTGATAAGATAATTCCTAAATAAACACCCCAAATCATTGGATCTTCTATTCCTAAAATCATCATTATGCATCACTTCCTTTTGTATCAATTTGTGAAAATGCCTTATCAACCACATCATCAGCAGGCGGTTTTGTAAGTAAACTTACAACAATTGTGAATAATGCTGAAACTGGCACAGCTATTAACATCACATCAATAAACGGCCATGGTGCAGCAGGCAATATTGTTTCTACACCTAATATGAATTTACAGATTCCAAGACCGGTTGCTGTTTTTGCAAATACGAAAATCAACCAGAACAGACTGACAAATGTTCCGGACACTATTCCTGCAATTGCACCAAGTCTTGTAATTCCTTTCCAGTAAAGTGCTCCCAAGAACACTGGCAAGAATGCTGCTGCACAGATTTCAAAGAATAAACTTGTTCCAAGTGCAACTACACTTCCAGGAAGTGAATATGCCATAATCAATGCTAAAATAATAGCTATTAAAATACCTACTCTTGAAATAGATACCTGATCCAATTTTCTTTTTGTTTTATCTCTGAGTGTTGAGTAAATATCCACACCGAATGCTGTTCCTTGAGTGTGCAATTGTGAAGATATTGTTGACATTGCAGCTGCAATCAAAGAAAGCAAGAAGATGTATACAAACCATTCAGGCAGTGCCATTGTAATGAATGTAGGGATAATCTTATCGATGTTTCCTCCAACAACATCCACTGCTATTTGACCTAATTTGTCAAAGAAGTATACGTTTGATAGAGATCCGACAATATAAGCAGTGGTTGGCATGATTGCAATGAATATTCCTCCAATCAAGACAGATCTGTTTAATTCCTTATCTGATTTAACGGTCATGAATCTTACAATCAAGGAAGGTTGTGCGAGTACCCCAATACCTACACCGATTAATGTGGATGATACAAGTGACCACCAGAACGGTGTTCCAAACTCTGGGAACGATGTCCATCCCGTACCTCCCGTAGACAGTGCGTCTGCAGGATAGAGATGACTCATATTAGTTAATGCAGTGTTTGCTGTGTCAACTCCTCCAAGCAACCAATATACAAATACAAGCAAGAATACCATTGCCAGAACCATGATTGTTCCTTGAAGTGCATCGGTATACATTACACCACGTATTCCTCCAAATAACACGTAGAATGTAATGATTATTGATAAAATTAATAATGCTATACTAAAGTCAATTAATAAAGATGATTCTAAAAATCTTGCAGCTCCAATCAATACTACTGCAGCATAAATCGGCATTGCACAGAAAATAATTAAACCTGAAGCATATTGGATAAATTTAGAGTCAAAACGTTTTCCTAAAAATTCCGGAAATGTCAATGAGCCCAATGCATGACCCATACGACGAGTCCTTTTTCCCAAAAATACGAATGCTATGAATACACCTATAATAATGTTCAAGAATGCTAACCATAATACACTCATACCATATTGGCCTGCAACTCCTCCAAAACCAACAATAGCTGCTGTCGAAATAAAAGTAGCTCCGTAACTCATCGCCATAATGAATGGGTGAGTATCTTTACCCGCTATCATAAAGTCTTCAGAGGAATTAGTCTTTTTGTATGCATAATAACCTACAAAAACAAGCGCAAATATGTAGATTATAAATACAATTGCTAAAATCATTACGTTCATAATTAATTACCTCTAAGAAAATATTAAACAATTTAATATTACAATTATCTTTTTAATAAATAAATTATATAAAGATTACCCTAATGTACCAATTTGTACATTAAACAATAAAATTATAAACAGATTTTATGCCTTTACAATCAAAAATACCTTAAATTAGTCCCCAGATAACATTATGAACCGGAATGGATGTAATTTAATTATTAGTGGAATCTTTCAATTAAATCTTTAAAAAGGTTATATGAAAAATTAAATAAATGACAATTTTATACATACTTTTATTTTTTGTTAACAAAAATGAACACTGAAAAATTAAACAGTACAACAAAGTTTTATATTACTAAAAGTTAATAATTAAACATATTAAGAAAAATTTTAAAATAGGGATAATTATGTTTTGGAACGAACAAGCCGAATGTATGGGCAGAGAAGAAAAAGAGAAACTTCAACTGGAAAGACTGCAGAAAACTGTAAAACTTGCATATGAAAATGTTGAGTTTTACAAAAAACGATTTGACGAAGCTGGACTAAAACCAGAAGACATCAAAACATTAAAAGACATAGAAAAAATCCCATTTACAACAAAAAGTGACCTAAGAGAAGCGTATCCATTGGGATTACTTGCAGTTCCACGTGACGAAATTGTAGAAATCCACGCATCTTCCGGAACCACAGGAAAACCGACCGTAACCGCATACACCCAAAACGATTTGGAAATATGGGGAGAATGTATTGCACGCGGATTGAAAATGGCCGGTGCTGAAAAAGACTACATCATTCAAAACGCATACGGATACGGATTATTCACTGGAGGATTCGGTATTCACCACGGTGGGAACAAAATGGGTGCAATTACAGTACCTATTTCAGCAGGTAACACCCAAAGACAACTGGATACAATGATTGATTTTCAAACTGACATCCTGACCTGTACTCCATCATATGCAATGTATCTTGGAGAATCAAGAGAAAAGGCAGGAATCTCACTCGATGAGATAAACTTAAAAGCAGGAATCCACGGAGCTGAAATGTGGACTGATGAGATGAGAAAAAGAATTGAAACTTCTCTTGGAATAAAAACATTCAACATTTACGGTCTGACTGAAGTTATGGGTCCTGGAGTATCACAAGAATGTGAATACCAAAACGGAATGCACATTCAGGATGACCAATTTTATCCGGAAATAATTAATTCCGAAACTGGTGAAACCCTAGATTACGGAGAAGAAGGAGAACTAGTATTAACATCCCTAACCAAAACTGGAATGCCTATTTTAAGATTTAGAACAAAAGATTTGACTTCACTTATCGGCGAGAAATGTGAATGCGGAAGAACAACCGTCAGAATGACAAGAATCACCGGTAGAAGTGATGACATGCTGAAAATCAAAGGAGTTATGGTTTTCCCATCCCAAATTGAAAAGGCATTGCTTAAGGTTACAGGAGCCACTCCAAACTACTTAATTCACGTGACAAGACCTGACATTTTGGATGAAGTTGAAGTTAAAGTGGAAGCGTCAAAAGAATTGTTCTCCGATGAAATGAAAGAAATGGCAAGAGTGGAAAAAGAAATCCAATCTTCCATAAGATCAGAAACCGGCCTAAGGGTAGATGTAACTATCTGTGAACCGGAATCACTTCCAAGAAGTGAAGGTAAAGCTGTTCGCGTAATTGATGAGAGGAACTTAAAATAAGGTGATAACATGGTTGTAAAACAAATTTCAATTTTTGTAGAAAACAAAGAAGGAAGGATTAAAAAAGCTATTGACACATTAGCTAAACAAAACATTAATATTCGTGCACTTTCCATTGCGGATACTACAAAATATGGTATTTTAAGATTGATTGTTTCTGATAATGAAAAAGCAATTGAAGCCCTTGAAAATGATAATTTTATTGTAAAAGAAAACGAAGTTATCATTTTAGCAGTTCCTGACAAACCTAATGGATTAAACTCAACATTAGCAGTTTTCGATGAAAAAGGAATTAACTTAGAATACTTATATGCATTTGTAAGCAGCAAAACTGATGAAGCTATTGTAGTTATGAGATTAGAAAATATGGAAAAAGCGATTGAAGCTTTAAATGAAAGCAACGTTAAAATCTTAGATGTCGACGACATTAAGGATTTATAGAAAAGATTAAATTCTTTTCTACTCTATTTTTTTAAAAAAAATACTGTTTAATTCAGAGTTAGTGCACTCGGTGCAATAATAAAATAAAAAAAAGTAAAAAAGATAGCTAGAATTCTTTTAATAATTTAGCTATATCTTCTTTTGAATAACCTAAACGGACGAATAGGCTTTTAAGTGGTTCGTTTTCAGGGATTTTACCTAATTCCTTCCAATTTTGAAAATCATTACTAATAATACCATTAATTAAAAGTTGAATTGTTATTAAATCATCACTTTTAACAGCAATAAATGCATCTTCATCCTTAAAAACATTATCTGGGTCAATTAAGGTTATTCTCCCATTCCTATCTTTTTTTATAATAGCATTGTCGATTTTGTAAGCCATAATACCACAACTTTTTATATAATTAAAATTTTGATTAAAATACTATTTAAATTTTAATGTTTGATGGATTTATAACCACTTTCAATAGCTTTTAAATTCATATCATGGAATTTAGGTTTCAGATTGTTTTTCATTGCATCAATAACTGATTCTTTGGATAACGGAAACTTATCGTCTGCAGTTACTGCACCTAAAAGAACCATATTCAATGATAAAACACTACCTGCATCAATAGCTAATTGGGTTCCATCAATCGGAAGTACATGTTTGAAATTTTCCTTTAGGGTTTTTGTAATGCTGTCCACACTAGGATATGGCTTATCTGTTGAAGACGGCACAATCGGATGAGTATTATAAACGATTTTTGTTTCTGAATTTACTTTACTCAAACCCCTTATAGTTTCAATCGGTTCAAAGGAAAGCAACATGTCAGCACCATGATTAGGTATGATTGAAGAGTTGAAACCACCTATTTTCAATTCGGTAGAAACAGATCCTCCTCTTTGGGACATTCCATGAATTTCACTCATCACAACATCCAAACCCTGATTCATAGCAGCTTCACCGATGATTGTTGAGGTTTTAATAATTCCTTGGCCCCCAACACCACAAATATAAATACAATAATGATTATCCATTTTCTCACCTACCTGCCTCTAAAGCACCATATTTACAGACCTGTATACAAACATTGCATCCATCACATTGGGCTGTGTCAATTGTGATTTTTCCATTGATTTTTGAAATGGCAGGACATGCCAGTTCACTTACACATTTGTCACAATTATTACAGTTGCCCTCAACAAATTTAACAGGAGGTTTTTTAGTCAAACCTTTAATTAATGTGCATGGAGCCTTTGATATTATGACTGCAGCATCTTCTCTTTCAAGTGCCTCTTTATATGTCTTAATTACCTGATCAAGATTAAATGGATTGATAACACGTACATAATCACATCCGCAAGCAAGTGCGAGTTTACGAATGGAAATTTCCGGAGCCTCATCACCCATTCCGTCAATCGGAATTCCAGGATTTGGCTGACCGCCAGTCATTGCGGTAATCCTGTTGTCCAAAACGGTCAGGACAAAATTGTGTTTGTTGTGAACCGCATTGATTAATGGTGAAACGCCGCTGTGGAAAAATGTGGAATCTCCAATGTAGCTTACAACTTTCTGATCGGTTGAAACTGAAAATCCACACCCATCACCTACGCTTGAACCCATTGACAACAGATAATCTGCCGCATTATAAGGCGGGTTGATTCCTAAAGTATAACAGCCAATGTCTGATGCGAATATCACATCATCAGGTGTTAATCCCAATTCCTCTATTGCCTTGTTAACACCA
>OMSA01000048.1 GCA_900313645.1 uncultured Methanobrevibacter sp. | reverse complement strand
TGTCCAAGAACATTCATACCTGAGGATTTACGAAACGACAACTCAAAACCTATTGGTGATTATATTAAAGTCCTGTCAGTCAAGTCTTTAAAACATACTCAGGGTCAGGACGGATCCATTGTCACAACACTGATTGACTATCTGTTGAATAATGATATTGTAACAGAAGCTCTCATTGTTGATAAGGAAGATCATCTGGCTTGGAAACCTTACGCAAAACTGACAAATGCCATTGATGAGGTTGTAAAATCCGGTGGAACAAAATATTCAGTCTGTCCGGTATTCAAACCGTTAAGAGATATTAAAGAGGAGGTAGATTAGATGTCATTTACTGTTGAAAGGAAAATAGAGATATGTAAACAGAGCAATGACAGGCCGGGATGTTGCTGGTATCTGTGTGACAATCCTAAACATTCAGCATGTAAAAACTGTTATAGCTGTTATTCTAATTGTCCTCATGATGTTTATGAAGTGATTAATGACGAACCGCTACCTATTCATCAGGAAAACTGTGTGGGATGTAAAATCTGTGAGGAGATGTGTCCGACACATGCGATATATGTAAGGCCTCTTGCCGATGAGGGAAGAGGTGTATGGTCAAATTCAACAATGGTTGAAATCAAACGTAAAAGCCAGACAGGGTCATATAAGGTCAGGGGTTGTGGTCTGACCAGAAAAATCCCTACATTTGATGATTTGAGCATATTGCCTGCACAGGTTTCAAGGCCTCCAATCGACTCATACAGGGAAACATGCAATACTTCAGTAGTGCTTGGAGACAGGTTTGCGGAAAATCCGATTGAGATAGACACCCCTATCATGATTGGGGCAATGTCTTTTGGTGCATTGAGTAAGGAAGCAAAAATCGCTTTGGCTATTGGAAGCAGTAAAGCGGGAACAATAACCAATACTGGTGAAGGGGGAATGCTTCCTGAAGAAAGGCATTATGCCGATAAGCTGATTGCCCAGTATGCATCAGGCCGTTTTGGAGTTTCAGCAAGTTATTTAAACAATGCTGAAGCTGTTGAAATAAAAATAGGTCAGGGTGCAAAATCCGGTATGGGAGGACATTTGCTTGCCCATAAGGTGACCGCAGAGGTTGCAAGGGTCAGAAATATTCCTGAAGGAACATCAGCATTGAGTCCTGCAAGACACATGGACATTGTCGGGCCTGAGGATTTGGGAATGAAAATTAATCAGTTAAGGGAGATTACTGACTGGAAAGTGCCGATTATAGTTAAATTTGCATCAGGTAGGGTAGAGCAGGATGTAAAAATTGCTGCAAAGGCTGGTGCTGACATAATTGTTGTCGACGGTATGCAGGGAGGAACCGGTGCAGGACCTGAAGCGGTTACAGAACATGCAGGTATTCCTACAATCGAAGCTATAGTTAAAGCTGATGATGCTTTAAAGGACATAAACCTTAGAAGTGAAGTAAGTCTTGTAGCTGCCGGTGGAATAAGGTCCGGAGCTGATGTGGCAAAAGCAATCGCTTTAGGTGCAGATGCGGTATATATCGCTACATCTGCGTTAATTTCCATAGGCTGTAAAGTCTGTCAGTCCTGTTCAGAAGGAATCTGTCCGAAAGGAATTGCAACACAGGAAAGAATGCTCAGAAGAAGACTGGATCCTATTAGAAAAGGTCAGCAAGTTGCAAATTATATTCATGCAATGACTCAGGAAGTAACTGCTTTAACTCAGCAAGCAGGAAACACCGATGTTGAAAAACTTGAACGTCAGGACTTAGTTGCATTAACTATGGAGGCTTCACAATTAACTGGAGTTCCAATGGTGAGAGATTAAAACTTATTTAGGAGATGTTATTATGGCGCCATTCGAAAGAGCTAAATCTGGAATTCCCGGGCTTGACAAGGCTCTGGATAATATTCGTTTAGGGGATAACGTAGTATGGAATGTTACAAATCTGTATGAATTTTCCTACTTTGTTGACCCTTATGTCAAACAGGCAAAAGAAGATAACCGGAACTTGATATACATTCGCTTTGCAAATCACCCTCCTCTTATAGATATGACCGAAGAGGATTTCAGATTACTTGAAATCGAACAGAATAATCCTGACAGTGAATTTTGCATGATCGAGCGTGATGGGATTAAGATATATCTGGTAAATCCATATAACCAATTTGAAACATTCACTCTTGAGGTTCACAGGATTATTGAAAAAGAGGGCTTTGATGCGTTTTATGTCTTTGACTGCTTAAGTGACCTTCAGGCAGTGTGGTCAACCGATTTGATGATGGGGAATTTCTTTAAGGTTACTTGCCCATTTTTATTCCAGCTGGATACCATAGCATATTTCCCAATCATTCGTGGAAGACATTCATATGATGCAATAGCAAAAATCCGTGAAACAACACAGCTATTCTTGAATGTATACTCAAATTCTCCCGAGGAAGTTTATGTCTCTCCATTGAAGGTTTGGAACAGATATTCTCAGACAATGTTTCTGGGACATAAATTCAATCCGCTTACAGGTTCTGTTAAAGTTCTTCAGGACGGCCAGGAAGTAAGCAGGTATTATAAGACCATCAACTCTGATAAATACCGAGACGGGCGAACTTTGGACAGCTGGGAGCGATACATGATTCAGCTGAAAAGGGATTATGCCGAAGGCAAAAACATCGATGATGAGTGCGACAAAATCTGTGAGCTGATGATGACAAAAGACGAGAAGATGCTTGCTTTAATTAAGGATTACTTTACCTTTGAGGATTATGTCACAATTTATGATCGTCGTGTAGGAAGTGGACTTGTTGGTGGTAAGACATGCGGAATGCTGGTTGCAAGAAAAATCATCGAAAAAAACTGTCCGGATATCTACAATGACATTTTTGAGCCTGACGATTCGTTTTACATAGGTTCTGATTTGTTTTACACCTATATCGTTTCAAATGATTTATGGGACATTCGCGTAAAACAGAGAACCAAGGACGGATATTATAAATACGGAAAAGAGCTGGAGGAAGGTCTCAAAAACGGTACCTTTTCAGATCAGATCAAAAAAGAATTTATACATATTCTGGATTATTTCGGACAAAATCCGATTATTGTCAGGTCAAGCAGTTTCCTTGAGGACGGATATGGCAATGCTTTTGCAGGAAAATATGAATCAGTATTCTGTGTCAATAGGGGAAGCCTTGAAGAGCGTTTAGCCGCTTTTGAGGAAGCCGTAAAGATAGTGTATGCAAGTACAATGAACATTTCCGCTTTGGAGTACAGAAAACTCAACGGTCTTGACGATACCGATGAGCAGATGGCGCTTCTGGTTCAGAGGGTTTCAGGTTCATATCATGGAGACTATCTCTTCCCGACTGCTGCAGGGGTTGGATTCTCATACAGTCCTTATTCTCCGCTTCCGGATATGGATAACAGCAAAGGTATGTTAAGACTCGTAATGGGTCTTGGTACAAAAGCTGTTGATAGGACAAAAAAGGATTATCCAAGAATCATAAATCTTGACAAGCCTGAAGTAACACTAATGAAGGACATAAAGGAAAAGCACAGGTATTCCCAGCATTACCTGGATGTCATTGACTTTGAGAATGTAAGTCTGCACGATATTCCTGTTGATGATGGTTTGGACATAATCCCGAAATATGCAAAAAAGGTTCTGGTTGAGCATGACAGGGAAGCGGAAAGGATGTTTCGTGAACGCGGTCAGCGCCGTGAGATAGTATTTGTAAATTGTGAGGGAATGGTGAAAAATCAGGAATTCATTGATGTTATGAAGGAAATCTTAAACACGCTGGAAACTGCCTATGATTATCCGGTTGACATTGAATATACTGTCAATGTCGGTGAGGACAGCTCCTTTAACGTAAACCTATTGCAATGTCGTCCTCTTCAGGTTTCAACAAACAATGAAGCTATTGAAATGCCTGAGGATGAGGACGTTTTCTTCCATATCAGGGAATCATCCATGGGAATGTCACGAAAGGATGATATAGACGTTATCTGTTATGTTGATCCGCATAAATACTATGAATATCCTTATGCTCAAAAAAGCTCAATATCTCGTGTAATAGGTGAAGTAAACACCTATTGCAGGGATAATGATAAAACTGCCATTTTAATAGTTCCTGGAAGAATAGGAACCTCTTCTCCTGAGTTGGGAATTCCTGTGGTGTTTGCAGATATCAGCCATTTTTCTGCAATTCTGGAGGAATCATATAGTGAAGTGGGCTACATGCCTGAACTGTCTTTTGGAAGCCATATGTTTCAGGATTTGGTTGAGGCGGAAATATACTACGGTGCGTTATTTGAAAATGAAAAAAGGCTTGAATTTAACAGGGACATGATTTTTGATTATCCAAATATCTTAAATGACATAAATCCCAATTTGAATGAGGAAATATGCTCCATGATACAGGTCATTGACTTTGGTGAGGGCAGGGCCGAATTGTATCACGATATGAATAAGGATGAAACTATGTGCATTTTCAAATAGCAAAACATTAGATTAATGAAATTTTTTCATTAGTTTAGGGCAGGCGGGTGGGACATATGCCTTTTTATTTGCAATATCTCTTACACAAGGGACTTCAAATAAAAGTAAAAGTATGACAAAATATCTGATGTGATTAATGACCCTATTACTAGGGTTATTTCTCACATTTTTAAATACTATTTTTTATTTTTTCTCTTTTTGATTTTTTCAAGCTGATTTACAAACCTCTCATCATAGTTTCTTGCAACATCTTCGTATTTGTTCCAGATTCCAATGGCCGTTTCGGGAATAACTTCACGTTTGTCCTGGCTGAATTTGGTGTAGGTATGCATCATCTCTTTGGAATCGGAGATTAAAACTTTAACAAAGGGGATGTCGGCCTTTTGGATATTGATGTTTTGGTCTTTAAACATTTTGATGATATTTATTTCTTCGTTGTTTATGTAGCATGTCGGTGAAGCCAGTATATTCACTTTTAGGTTTCGTCTTTTTTTGAATGCTTTAATAAGTGCTTCTCCTTCACCTTCAAATAGGAATCCTATTCTCATGTTAATGGTATTTTTGGCCCTCTGTATGATTTCAAGTTCCTGGTTGATGATTTTTTCAACGCCGTATATTCTCCATATTGGTGCTTGAACCTGGCTCATTCCGTTTTCATAGATGTTTGTCAGCCGTACTATTACATCTTCAATTTGTGAATCGATTTTTTCTTTTTCATGGCTTAAAACTTCAACTGGAGATTTGACGACATAAGTTAGTGGCCTTCCATCTTCGATTTCTATGAAATCCTTTTCGCTAAGCTTCTTCAGCACATCATATATTTTGCTTCGAGGAATGCCAGAGCTTTTTGATACTTCATCGGCAGTTGCCTGAATTAATGATGTGAGTGTTACATATGCTTGGGCTTCATACATCGTAAGCCCAATTCCCTTGAGAGTAGATATATTCTCGTCCATGTTTATGATTATTCATTTAATAATATATAAATTTACTACTTTTAACCCTTGAATAGTAACAAAATCTTTATAAGTGCTTTGATTATAATATATAATTAACAATAAAATGAGGTAATTATTATGTCTGACGGATTAGATATGTTTTGTTATCAATGTTCCCAAACCGCTAAGGGAACAGGATGTACTGTAAGTGGAGTTTGTGGAAAAAAACCAACTGTAGCAAGACTGCAGGATAATCTAATTTTCACTATGAAAGGAATTAGTGCATACAACTACAATGCAAACGTTTTAGGAAAATATGATCCTGAAATTGATGCATTTTTAACTAAAGGTTTATACACCACATTAACCAATGTCAATTTCGACGTAAATGATTTGGTCGCACTAGCTTTGGAAGCAGGTGAAAAAAGTGTGGCAGTAATGAGACTTCTCAAAGACGCACACATCGAAGCATATGGCGAACCACAGCCGGTTGAAGTAAAAGTAGGTGCACAGGAAGGTCCTGCAATTATTGTCACAGGTCACGATTTAAAAGCACTTGAAGAACTCTTGAAACAAGTTGAAGGAACAGATATTAAAGTCTATACTCACTCAGAAATGTTGCCTGCTCATGGATATCCTGGACTCAACAAATACGAAAATCTCGCAGGTCAATTGGGTGGAGCATGGCATGACCAAAGAACAATCTTTAAAAAATACAATGCAGCTATTGTCGGAACCAGTAACTGCGTACTTCCTGCACTTGATGCATATAAAGAAAGAATGTTCACCATGGACGTAGCCAAACTTGAAGGAGTAAAAACCGTAGATGACTATGATTTTTCAGAAGTAATTGAATGTGCCAAATCATTAGGTGGTCTTGAAGCAGAAGATCTAACCACCATCACAACCGGTTGGAGTGCCGGTGCAATTGTCGAGCACGCAGACACTATCAAAAGGCTGGTTGAAGAAGGCAAAATCAGAAGATTCTTTGTTGTTGGAGGATGTGACAAGGCAGCTAAACACAACGATTATTATAGAGAATTCGTTCAAAACTTGCCTGAAGATACCGTTATCCTAACTTTAGCCTGTGGAAAATACAAATTCAATGATTTGGACTTAGGGGACATTGAAGGAATCCCAAGATTATTGGATGTAGGTCAATGTAACGATACAATTGTTGCTGTGGACGTAGCATTAGCATTATGCGAATTGTTTGATATGGAATTAAATGAATTGCCATTAACAATCGTCTTAAGCTGGATGGAACAGAAAGCTGCTGCAGTACTCTGGGCGTTATTATTCCTTGGAAAAACAGACATGTGGCTTGGACCGGTGCTTCCTGCATGGTGTAATGACGATATCATCAATGTTTTAGTTGAAAACTACAATTTAACCCCAACTACAGGAGATGCAATAGCAGATATCAAAACAATAATGGGGGAATAGGTATATGAGCGGTGATATTAAGGCTAAGGCTTTGGATATCCAGACATTAGTCGAATATCAGGATGACACTGTTGTCAGTCGTGAAGTTATAAAAAAAGAGCTTGGAACCGTTACCTTCTTTGCTTTTGACAAAGGTCAAGGATTGTCTGAACATTCAGCTCCTTTTGATGCGATGGTTCAAATCATTGATGGTGAAGCCGAAATTACAATTTCAGGCGTAAAAAATACGGTCAAAGCGGGCGAAATTATAATCATGCCTGCAAACGAACCTCATGCGCTTCAAGCTGTAAATTCACCGTATAAGATGATTTTGACAATGATTAAAAGTGATTAAGTATTTATTGAGTTTTAATTAACTCAATAATTCTATTTTTTCCACCAAACCATTATCCAATCGGCTTTGTCCTTGACATTATAATATTTGCCGTTTTCAAATGTGAGTATTCTTTTGAGATATTCTTTAAGCAGTTCTTTTTCATCGTCTGAATATAAATCAAGGCGGAACTTGCCGTTGTCCATTGCTTCTTCAATGCTTGCGTATTCACGGTAATTGTTCAAGTCAAATCTTTCAACATTGGCGTAAATGCCCATGTTAAACAGGATATTAAAGAAATAGTTGTAGTCAGGAAAGTCTTCGGTTTTAATTCCGATTTCCTTATCAAAGTCCTTTTCAATCTTTTTGTTTTCAGGCCCAAAGATTGTTATAAAAACATATTTGTTGGCAATCTTGTTTAATTCAGATAAGACCTCTTCGATTGGTATAATTCCGTTGAGAGACCTTGAGCAGACAACAACATCAACATCTCCGATTTCATCATAGCTTATCTCTTCAATAGGTTTCAGAATGCTTTCAACATTTGAAATATTATTGTCATCAGCTCTTTTTTTAAGATATTCCAGCATTTTTGGTGATGAATCAAGGCCGATGACTTTTTTAACCCTTTTGGCAATGGGGATAGTGACTGATCCTTCACCGCAGCCGACATCCAGCACAGTATCGTTTTCATCCAAAATTAATTTCTCAAAAAGCACATCCTGATAGTCGTCTTTTATTGTTCGTTTATAAAATCCTGGTGCGGCCTTGTCCCAGTCCTTATCTTTTTTGTTTGCTAATTTTTCAGCCCAAAAACTGCTCCAGTCAA